>CAIXQW010000274.1 GCA_903921675.1 uncultured bacterium
GCTTGTTGCCAATATGATTTTGCTTTTGCCTTATCTCCACTTTTATAAAGAATATCACCATAATGCTCTAGCATTGCAGCATCGTTTTCACCATCCGCATCCAGCGCTTCTTGCATTGTTTTTTTTGCATCTTCCAATTTTCCTTGCTTATATAATATCCAAGCATAGGTATCTAAAAAAGATTTTTCTCCTTTGCGGATAGCCAAACTTTTTCTGCTCATTTTTTCTGCTTGGTCTAATTTAATATTTCTAACACTTAAAAAATATGCATAATTATTCAAAGTAGTTGCGTCTTCTGGATCTACACGAAGTGCTCTATCAAAACAGCTATCGCTATAAGCATAATTTTTTTGTGCGTTATACAAATCGCCAAGTGTTGTAAGCACCTGACTTTGTAAATCTTTATTCCCTTCTGCATAGTCTAATGCGCGATTTAATGATTTAACAGCTGCAAAATAATTTTCTTTTTGCTGATGGCCAATGCCATTCATTAAATACACCAATGCTTGATTAGGAAATAATTCCATAGCACGCTTAGATATACTAATTAGACTATCGTTGTTTTGCTGATTGGCATAAATAAACATCACTTGCTGCCACGTATCAAAATTGCCTGGATTTTTATTTAGTAATTTATTATACTGTACCAAAGCATTATCGTTTTGCCTTGCATTGTATAATACTGCCGCATAAAACCCTATAGCTTTCTCATCTTCTGGTGCAACCTCGACGATTTTTTTTCCATAGCTCAATAACTTTTTTTGCATAGTAGAATCATTGACACTCATTTGCAAAACAGGCAATACCAATGCAATTTTTTCATCAGATTCTAATTCTTTGCTATCCATTGCTTTTTGCAATAGAATGAAATATTTTGCGGTATCATGTGCTGTAAGCGCCTTTAATGTATTGACAGAAATTAAACTTGCATTGTCTGAAAATTTATCTTCTACAAACAACTTTAGTTCTTGTGCTTTACTTAATTGCTTTGCATCTTCTAAAGCATCTATTTTCAATAAATAATTATTTACGTTGTTTGGATTTTCTACAATTAGTTTATCCGCCTCTTTTACAATATCATCGTATTTTTTTTGTTTGCGTAGAATATTGATTTTATTTTTTACCAAATCATCATCCACACCATAATATTTTTCCAATTCATCAAATGTTTGCAATGCATTATCATATTGTCCAGCTTGATACTCATAATAAACAGCATAGCGTAAATATTTTTCAGCTAATTTGCTATCACTCTTTGCCAATTCTTTATAAAGCGTAATTGCTTTTTTATAATTGCCACCGCTAGCAAGTGCATCTGCATATAATTCTTTATAGAATTTATTATCTGCATTTAATTCAAACGCTTTTTTTGCAAACGGCAATGCATCATCAAATGCCTTATCCACCATTTTCATTTTACCATAATAATAATAGGCTGATGCATTTTCCGGATCTTCTTTAATAGCTGCTAAATAACCTTCTTTTGCCTTAGTAGTTTCATCAGCTAATCTTGCTTTATTAGCATCAAAATATGTGGCGGATAATTTCTTTTTACTTCTACCTGCATTAGCAGATGTAGTAGGTTTACTACTACCGCACCCCATAGCTATTAGGCTACAAACAACAAATATGTAATGTATTAATTTCATTATCTTTTTTCGGTATAATCTCCTAAGCTAAGTACATCTGCCTTGCTTGCATATTTTGCAAAGCTACCTACTAAAGAGTTTGCCAAAATTGCATCATTAATGCATGCGTTGTTGCGAATTATAGATTTTTTAACGATGCTATTTGTTATAGTTACATTTGCTTCTATACTAGCATAAGGACCAATAATAGAGTTTTCTAATTTTACATTATCGCCAATAAAACAAGGTTCATTGATAACGCAATTAATAATAACTGCAGATGCGCTTCTAAGAGTTTCTTTATTTTGCTTTAAAGCCAATACTCTTTCCATTGTATATAAAGTTGCTGCTGCATTGCCACAGTCTAACCACTCATCCACCTCGCCAGTGTAAAACTTCTTTCCCTTTGCGCGCATATTTTCCATGGCATCTGTCAATTGAAACTCATTACCAGTTCTAATATTATTATCTAATAAATATTGCAACTCTGCTTTTAAATTTTCTCCATCGTTAAAATAATAAACCCCAATAATCGCCATATCACTTACAAACTCTTTAGGTTTTTCTACAAATGAATTAATGGATCCATCATCGTTTAATTTTACTACGCCAAATGCACTTGGGTCTTCTACCCTTCGTGTCCAAATGATTGCATCTTTTTGTGTATCTAATTCAAACTTTGCATCAAACAATGTATCTGCAAATGCAATAAACACATGCCCTTTAAGCGACTCTGCTGCACATAAAATTGCATGCGCTGTGCCTAGTGGAGTATCTTGATAATATATTTTTCCTTTAGCACCCATTTTTTCTGCAACTGCTATAAGGCTATCTTCTGCTTCTTTGCCAAATTGCCCACAAATAAATGCAATTTCATCAATAGGTTCATTGCATGTGGCAGCAATATCTTCTACAATTCTATTGACCATAGCTTTGCCAGCTATTGGCACCAAAGGTTTTGGTGTAGTTAATGTATGTGGCCTCATGCGTTTGCCCATGCCAGCCATAGGTATTATTATATTCATTTTTCTATTTGTCGTTTATTGATTTTTTAAATTGATTATCCATTTACCAAACCTGTGCTACCAAAACCACCTTCTCCTCTTACAGATGTTGGCAAACTTTCTACTAACTCCCAATTTATTTGTTCATGCTTTGCAAATACAATTTGGGCAATTCTGTCGCCATCATTAATAGTTTGCTCTTCTGAACTTAGGTTTATTAAAATTATTTTTATTTCGCCACGGTAATCACTATCTATTGTACCTGGGCTATTTAAAACTGTAATGCCTTGTTGAATAGCCAATCCACTTCTTGGCCTTACTTGCGCTTCCATACCTTTGGGTATAGCAATGTATAAACCTGTAGGCACTAACACACGTTGCAAAGGCGCAATTGGCATTGTTGCATCCAATAGCGCACACACATCCATTCCTGCAGCTTCTGGGGTTTTGTATTGTGGCAATGCATGCCTAGAGTTATTTACTATTGCTACTTGCATTTTGTAGTATAAATGAAGCGTAAAAGTAATGAATTATAGGCTAAAAAAGCGAAAATACATGATGCTTAACCGCATTAATGCTGTACAATTAATTTATTAGTAACAGAGTCATTTGTGCAAAAGCGAATGGTGTAAATGTAATTGCCATTTGGTATATTTTGTAGATTAATTTTATGTGAAATATTTCCACAAGGCAAGGTGGAATTTAAAACCTCTACGCCATTTAAATTTATCAATTTTACAACTCCTGCATTGCATGAATGATATTGAATATTCCGAACATCATCTACTGGATTTGGAAAAACTTTAAGCTCTTTTAAAACGGTGATGTCTGCAGCGCAATGATAGGTGCAAGCTGACAAATAAGTAAGAAGAGGGAAAAATACAAAGCTATTTTTCATTTATAATGGAAGATAAGTAAAATAATAATAGCTTCGATTGCTGTCCTGAATAATTATCAATCAAATAGTTTTTATAAAATGACTTAAAGGAAAACAATGACAGACCTGTATCTAACAAGTAAGTTGATTAGTTGCAACTTACTTGTTGTAATTCTTATATACGTCTGATGCGCTGTACTTTTCTGACTATGTTGGCTATTTACTAATATTACGATATATATAGCTATCGTAGATATGTCTTCTGCCAAAGCGTGCTAAAGTTGGGGTATTTACCATTTTGGTATATACACTTTTTGGCACACCATAATACTCGTAAACAATACCTTCTGCAAAAGTAATTTTCAATGTAGTGCCTTTGTAAACAAACTCTTCGATATGCAAAGAAGTTGTAATACGCTTATACTCTTCTGCATTAGCAGCTTGGGTTTCTGGTGCAATACCTACTAAAAAATGATAGGCTTCAATGATTTTTTTGCTTTTTATTTCTGCTTCTGCTCTGCGCTCTTCATCGTCTATAATTTTATCAGGGTGCCATTCTTTAATTAAACTTCTGTATTTTAATTTCAGAGGTTCCAATTCTATTTTACCAGCAACGCCAAACATTTTTTTATGAGATTCTATTCTGTGCATAAATATTACCTATTTTCTTTTTTTTAATAGGTGCGCGAAGGTAGCTGATTAAATGGCAATAGCGCAAGGTTATAGACTGTTTAACATCGCACATACTTTAGCATAGAAAACTATTAGCTTTTTTGTATTAACACACTTGCATAAGCAACTGCACCTTCTTCGCGGCCTACAAAACCAAGTGTTTCTGTAGTAGTTGCCTTTATACTAATTGCATCGTGTGGCAATCCTGTACAGTTTGCAATAGCTTCTACCATAGCAGGTACATAATTTTTTATTTTAGGAGATTGTAAACAAAGTGTGCTATCTATATTTACTATTTGATACCCTTTTTCTACAACTAATTCTGCGCTTTTTTTTTAATAAAACTTTAGAATCAATATTTTTAAAATCGGCACTAGTATCTGGAAAATGCACGCCAATATCTCCTAAAGCAGCTGCCCCTAGTATGGCATCACAAATGGCATGCAATAGTACGTCTGCATCGCTATGGCCAAGCAAACCCATCGTGTGTGGCACTTGCACACCGCCAAGCCAAAGTTCTCTACCTACTACCAAACGATGAAAATCTGTTCCTTGTCCTATTCTGAATTGTGCCATGTGGTAAAGATAATTGATAGCAATTGTTTTAGCAAAAATGAAATTAAAATTGCCACGAAAGGTTTGTTTGCCACAAATGCACGAATAGCTTTTTATAATCTGCTACAATTAATCCCAAATTACGTGGTAGGATTTGAGGAACAAAAATACTAGCGTGTTGATTGGTGTTACCCCGATTTAATATTTGTTAGCATTTTTTTTATTTTCGTATGTGATACCTACTTACTTTCCTAGGATATTAGGATTCAAACTATTATAATTGGTGCCTCAAAAAATTGATTGACAAATACACACATCGTTTCAGGATTTCTAATGCTGATTCTGGGTTAATTTATATTGCGCCTTGCAATAATTGACCATTGAGATAAAGTTAAAATTAATATTTTTATTCGTGCATTCGTGGCAATTCTATCCATTTGTGGCAATACAAAAAAATCCTCTGCACAATTTGTGCAGAGGATTTCAATAAATTTTCTTGAATAACTATTCTTCGTCTTTGTCATCATCAGCCGCATTCTTTTTCTTAGCAGCGTCAAAATCAAACAATAGTGTAAACCGCAATGTATTACTAAGTGGATTGCGATTGATACCGGAACCACTTGGTACTAAATAAGCCATGTTTAGATTAAACACATTATACTTAAATCCTAAGCCCAAGGTAGCAAATTTGCGATTGCCTTTGGTATAGTCTTCGTAAAAATAACCTGCTCTGGCAAAGAATTGATTTTGGTAAGCATACTCCACACCTGTACTCCACATGATTTCCTTAAACTCTTCTGCAACGCCACCTGGTGCATCACCAAATGAAGAGAATAAGCCATTAATTACACTTACATTAGTTGGATAATATTGTGTAGAATCTTCACCATTTACATTTTTATAAAATTGAGGACTAGGCACTAAAAGTTTATTCATATCCAATGCAAAATTCATGGAGTTGTACTCGTCTATTTTGTATTTGTATGCAGCACCAATACCTAAGTTAGTAGGTAAGAAATCTTTTCTAACATTATTGTATGAAATTTTGGTACCAAGATTTGTAATAGCAGCACCAAAATTCAATCTATCTCCATCTTCATTATCTTTTTTCATTGGTTTGGTATAAAATACACCAATATCTGTAGAAAAAGCATTGCCTGGTTTGAATACTGTTCCAGGTAAAGTAGCTGGTCCCGCACTTAAATTACTATTGGTATATCTACCAGCAACACCCAAAGAAAGGTTCTCACTCAATTTTCTGGAATAACCTAAATTAAAGGCTAACTCTCTAGGGTAACCCGTACCCAAATCAGTGGCATCTATAGATTTAAATGCTATAGTGCCAAGGTTGAAATAACGCAAACTAGCACTTACTGCTTGGTTATCGTTTTCTCCAAATTTTGTATACCCTGATAAATATGCTAAATTAATGTCTGGAACAAGGTCGCGCAACCAAGGTGTATAGGTAAGCGCTGCACCAGTTTTCTTTTTGTTATTAACCATTTTTGCAATGTTCCAATGTGTATCGTTTGCATCACTTTCTGTAGCAATACCCACATCTCCCATAGCACCTGCACGAGCATCAGGACTGATTCTCAGAAAGGGTACACCTGTAGTAATTGTGTTTAATTTTTTTTGTCCAGTAATATTTGTTTGTGCTTTTAAGCATACTACGTTAGCTATAACCATTGTTGGTAATACAATTGCTATCTTCTTTAGAAAAGAATTCATCATTAAATGTTTGTCAATTAGTTGATGTAAAGATTTTACCTATAATTTTCAATTTTTGATGTTACTTACTGTATTTGAAATGCAAAACTACTATAATTTTATTAATTTTTGATATTTTGACACGGAAATTCCTGATTGTGTTTTATAATAAATTTTATAAAGGTATACACCTTTGCCAATTGGATCTCCCATTTCGTCTTTCCCATCCCATGCAATATTATCTACTCGACTTCCTTCTGTATTGATTATCTGATGGATAGAACGAACCATAGAACCATTAACACTAAATACTTGCACAGTTACATACAATACTTCGCCAGGAAAATTATGTTCGAAACAGAAGTTGGTATTGGTAGTAAATGGGTTTGGATAATTGAAAACTCGCTCCATTTGCGCTTCTGTATTTTCTTTTACTACAAAATCTACAGTTGCTTGATTGCTATTATTGACAATATCCCATGCTTTTACAGTAATGGTATGTTTGCCTACTGCTAAATCTTTTAGTGGATAACGCACTTCTCCTGCCTTGAAGTTATCTTTCTCTCCATTATAAAAATTATTTAGAACAATTGGTTCGGCACTATTTTCATCTATGATAGCAGTAATA
Source organism: uncultured bacterium (assembly GCA_903921675.1). Classification (GTDB taxonomy): domain Bacteria; phylum Bacteroidota; class Bacteroidia; order Chitinophagales; family Chitinophagaceae; genus CAIXQW01. The sequence continues at coordinate 7,075 of CAIXQW010000274.1, forward strand.
TCATGGCCAATACTGCTGCCCGATGTATTAATACCGTTATCATCGCTAAGTAGAACCAACAAAGTAGAACTTTTACCAGTAATGCCACCATTAATAAATTTAGTATTATTCATGTATGGCTTTACAACCGGACCATCGTTATCTACAATATTACTATTTCCTGTGCCACCAATTACTAATCGGTTATCATATCCACTTGCATCTATCGTGCTATTGCTAGCATACATACTAATTTTACCAAAACCATAATTGTAGTCAATATCTTTAGGCACAATAAATTTCACTTTCCATACACCATTTACCACAGAGGCCTTTCCTCTGAAAACTGTTGCGTTTTGCAGTTTATATGGCATAATTGGGCTTTCGGCATTATTGCCTAAAGTAGATAATTGTTTTGCTTTATCAAAAATAGTAATATCTGCAATGCCATTAAAACCAGTCATTGTGTTTCCATTTGCGTCCAAAACTCTACCTGTTAAGTTGTAAATATTTAGAGCCTTTAATGTGTCTGGATTTTGGGCAATATTTACGCCGTTTAAGGAATCTGCTACCACTTTTAAAGTTGGTGTATTTAATTGCAAAGCAGGGTCGCCAAGCAAAGCAAATTTTCTATAGTTGCCTAAATCTGACCCTCCATTGATGTATGTTCTATTTTTACTTAAGCGAAGTGCATCACCTAAAGTTGGCATTTGCCCATTGCTCATTTTTGTAAAACCAGTTTTCCAATAGTCACTATTCATGATTCTATTTTCGTACTGAAATACTAGTTGCGTAGTTGTCATTAATGCAATAGCTCCTCCTTTGTTATAAGACAATAATTTTTCTGCAGCACTTTTTAAAAACGGATTATTGTAAGGACCAAAATCGCAAGTAGCAGTAATATACAAAGGCAATTTATAAATATTATTATAACTGGTAATATCGCCTGATGTAAAAATTCTTTCGTCGCACCAAGCCGATGGGCCACCGTGCCCATTGTAATTAATTACAGATGTGCCATTGAATATTTGCGCATCTAACGCTTGCTTTGCTTGTGGCGCTCTATCGCCTCCGGGTGTTGGATAATTTGGAAAAGCATCTACATAAACTTTATATAAATTTAAATTTGGTACGCTATCTTTTGCTATTCCACTCATTATTTCTGCATCGCCAAAATGTGCTGCACCATCTCTATTATCTGCACAATAGGTTGCATTGTTTTTCCAAGCACCAAAGCTAGCACTGCTATCATAAATATTAATTTTATAAATATAATTATTAGCTTCTGTAGCATCACCTGCAGGCAATCTACCAACACCAATATCTAGCGTGTTTGGTGTATATGCATTAATAAATTCGTTATCATCTAATATTCCAAAAAAATCATCACTGCAATAGCCATTTATTTTATTTGCACTTTCATCCGTTTCTCTAGTTGGTACAAAATTAGAATTGCCAGCTACTCTGTCTTTAAAATCGAAACTTGCATCGCCAAACAATAAAATATTTTTTGGGAAATCTGCAGGATTTATTGCCTTATCGTATAACATTTTTGCAAAATCTCTGATAGCAGAAATATCTTGCGAGCCACTTCCAAATTCGTTGTATACTTGTGTAGTAGTAACTACTGCTGTTCTTAAATTTCTTTTGTATTGATGATGGCTAGCTAATGCATTGGCTTGTGCAATAAAGTTTGGATGTGTTACAATAATGTAATCAATATTATTAAGCGCATGCAAATTTTGATTGTCTACTTTACTAATAAAAGATGGTGCCGTAAATGCATTGCCGTTGATAGCAATATAAGTATGAAGGCTAGATGCATCATTTACAAATTGCAATGTAGTACCTGCCAATATAGTATTCATTTTTATTGGTAGCAAGGCATTAGTAATGTCCCACACTTCCGCAGAAGCTGTTGCATTGCTAATTTGAAACTGCGCAACCGCAGCAGGTGCTACGCTATTCCAATCTGCAAATATCATGGCATTACCACTGAAGCTTAAAGTGCGGCGCGCATTTATTTCTATATAATCTAAATAACCAAGGGCATTATCATCGCCAGGAGTATAATCTAAACGCACTCCAATATTATCTGTGCTGACTGAAATGTCTTTTGAAATATTTGCAGCAGAAAAAGCTGGGTCGTAATACTCCTGGCCAACAGATAAAAGTGGCGCATTGCCTAATAAAGTTCCATTGGCATAAGTTGCAAAATTACTAGTGGTTACATAACCCAAACCGCCAAGTGCAATAAAAATATTTAGAGGGTCTGTGGTAGAAATATTAGGAAAAGAAAAATTAAAAGTTCTACTATTGGCAGCGCCAAGGCGATTACCAAATTGTTGGCCAAACCAACGCTTTCCAAAACTGCCAAGATTGATACTGTCTTTATTGATAAATTGAAAATCGTTAAAAGAAGTAACAGTAGTTGTAGGTACTCCGCTAAATGTATTGCTAGCAATGCGCTTGCTACCTTTTGTAAAATTCAAGAAGTAAAAACTGTTATCGCTATAAATATTTATAGATTGGCGAAATTTTTTATTTAAGCTATCCTTTGCAATGGTAAAAGAACCATTTGCATAAAACAAAATATAATCGCCATTATCAAAACTGCCATCTTGCATACCTATAAGCTGTATTGCATTTTCTACTAAATCATCAGGCCTTGGTATTCTATTATCTTCTGGCACTTGTGTACCACCATTCCCAAAAACACCTATTTGTGTTGGATTGATGGTGCTTGGGTCTAAGCCTAATTTATTTTTTACAAAATCAAAATCTATTTTATGCATGCCTCTTTCTGCAATGCTTACTTTAAACCATGTACCATCTGCTAGCACACTATTGGCAGCGTATACACGATTGCCTCTGGTTTTTTTGATAGGTGCACCATTTTGCAAATTAACTTTATAGGTAAGCAACTCTTCTATTTGGCCAGATGCATTTCGGATGTATTTTGGAATTTCTACAAACACAAATGGCTTTTTCATTTCGTATCCTTTATGCACAACTGCTGTAAATGCATTGGCTAAAATTACATCTTTGGCAATGGTAGATGGATTTACAATTTTAGTTGCTACATTTTCTAAAGTGGCAGTTGGGTCGTTATCAACATCTAAAAATATTTTTTCGGAAATAGATTGATTGCTAGTAGTAATTACAACATTACTTTGCTTAAAAAAATCAACTGGAGAACTAACTGCACTATTTACTTCTCTAATAGGACTAGTGATGGGTTGCGCCAATAATGGCTGCAATGCAAAAACGGTGATAACAGTAAATAAGGTTTTCATTGTTGCTTACAATTCAAGTGTTGCTTGGTATAAAATTAAGTAGTTACCACTGTATAACGACGTTTTTATTAGATTATTTTAACAGTTAACAATTTAAATAAAATTGGCCATCCTAAATTCTTCATAAGAAAAAACCTTTTTCGATTCATTTTACTTTTTTCTTGATAAAAAAGTAACAAAAAATCAAGACTACGAAACTAAATTATAAAAATCTACATTTAACAAAAAAGCGACGTAGCCAAGATGCGCATATTTTCAACTAGCATGAAAACCAATACAAGTGCGCATTGTGGCTACTTACACAAAGCCATCCCTTCATTTTTTATTAAACTTGATTTTCAATAATTTATTTTCGATGTCAACAATAATTATAGACATTTATTTAAATAGCAAGCTTTATTCAAATTAAATTCTCAATAGAAATTTAGTATAACCTTTAAATTCAAGCATTTACTTCCCTAATATCTTATTGTATCTAGCTGCATCATACAATACGCTAATTGCCTCTTTTACTTCTGCATCGTCTTGCATATCATTGATAGATCTGCCTTTCTGGAAATAATAGCGCGAAATAATTTCTGTTTGCAACATTTTTTTTATCTCCGCTTTGTTTTTTATTAAATCTTGTTTCTTATCGTGGCTTAATGTTTTGGCAAGTGCTTCATATTCTGCTTTGATGTCTTCAAAATATTTTTCTTTTTCTGCTACAGTTTTCATTCTTTCTAGCGCTTCTTCTGTTTTGGTTTTGTAGGTATATTCTTTTTTATCTAACCATGCAAAAAACAAATCCATATCTGCATCCGATAATTGAAACTGATCTGCAGGAGCAATGCTAACATGCTTACTTACATACTCTGTTGCGTATTCGAAAACTAAATTTTTATTGTACAATGTACTAGCCAATTTGCTAGATTCTAATGGCGTTGTTTTGATATCCGGATCTATACCACCACCATCATACACTTTTCTACCATTTTTGGTAGTGAATGCTTTTTTGATGCTATCTGGCACCTCGCCTACAGAGCCATCTTCGTTGCGGTGTGTATAGTCTAAGGCTTGTATACAGCGACCACTTGGTGTAAAATAATGCGCAGTAGTTACTTTCAATTTACCATTAAATGGCAGATTGCGAGTGCTTTGCACAAGTCCCTTGCCATAGCTACGTTGGCCAATCACTACTGCCCTATCTAGGTCTTGCAATGTACCACTTACAATTTCGCTAGCACTAGCGCTACCTTTATTTACAAGCACAGTAATTGGCAATTTTTCATCCCAAGAGTTTTGCTTGGTTTTATAATTTTTATCCCACTCATCTACCTTGCCTTTGGTGCTTACTACCAATTGGTCTTTGCCAATAAACAAGTTGCAAATATCTACAGCTTCATCTAGCAAGCCTCCAGGATTGTACCGTAAGTCTATCACTATTCCTTTAATAGCAGGATTTGCTTTTTTTAAACTATCCAATGCATTTTTGATATTTGCTGCGGCGCGCTCTGTAAATTGATTAAGGCGCACATAAGCAATGTCTTTGCCGGTGCCAATCAAAGCGCTATGGCTAATATTATTGACAGCTATTTCTTCGCGAGTAACAGTTTTTTCTGTTTCTACACCTGTTAGCGGATTACGAATTTTGAATTTGATGCTAGTGCCAGGTGAGCCTTTTACTAATTTACGAATATCATCATCATCTTTATTTTTAATGCTTTTGCCATCTACCTCTATCAGCAAATCGCCGGCTTTTAAACCCGCTTTTGCAGCAGGACCATTTTCAAATAATTCGTCAATGGCAATATACTCCCCCATATCGCGCATGGCACAACCAATACCACCATACTTACCGGTGGTTTGAAAGCGATAATCTTCTATATCGTCTTCTGTAATATAATTGGTGTAAGGGTCCAAGTCATTCAGCATTTCGTCGATGCTTTTCTTTACCATTTTACCAGGCTGAATTGGGTCTACATAATATTCATTCACTTCTTTAAAAAGTGCGTAATAAATATCTAGATTTTTACTGATTTCAAAATAAGAATCGTCTTTGGTTTTGGTTTGCGCATCAATATGCTGCAAAGAGGCACCAAGCAATATGGCTGCTAAACTTATTTTTTTGATTGTGGATGAATACATCTATGATAAATTAATGTTGCAATTTATAATATTTGGATGTTATGAGAATGATAAAGTTTTGATGGAATATAATTAATTCCTTACTCCTTCAAAAATTTGCCAATAAATTTATCATTACCATAAGTAGCTTTCAGAAAATAAATACCACGACTAAAATTGCCTAGTGAAATATCTACTTGATAATTGAGGTTGATTTTATATTCCTTTTTTTCTATTAATTGCCCAAGCATATTAAATATTTCTATTACAATTGGACTGCCTTGTTTGCTATTAGGAACATCTAAATTCAAATTATTAAATGCAGGATTTGGATAAAGCAACCATGAAGGATGTGTATTTCTTATGGTATCACAAATACTATTTTCCAAGGCTCCTATACGATAATTGAACATATTAGGCAGTCCATTTGTACTAAAATTATTTGGATTAAGGCAACGCTTACACAAACCACATGCAGCACCTTTTTCATCAGGCGCATCTATATAAGTAAGAAATGGTGGTAAAGTTCCATTCCAACTACCTACATATATTTTATCATTAGGGCCTCGCTTTAATTGACAATACCAATAAAAATTTGAATTAGAGGGTATGGTATCATGACCTGCTAAATAATACCAAGCTTTACTTTCATCATTCTCTTGTAAATCGTATTGCCAAAGAGTATAATTAGTACAAACATATAAAAACCTTCCATTAGCACTAAAACTTAAACCCGTTGGATTATTTTCTTGATATAAACTATCTTTAGGTACATCGATAACTTTCCGTCTAGTAAACTGTCCGCTGCATCAATCAAAATAATTTATTTGCACTTTATAGTAAGATTTTGAGGTTTGTGCAAATAAAGTGGCATCCTTATTAAATTCACTTTGTCCAACATTGCTAAAAGGCCATATACTATCATTTTGTAATGTTTGTACATTAGGACCATAAATACTATCAGGTGTAAAGCGCCAAGTATAAAATTCATCCTTATTAATATGTTTCTTAACTAACCACCAATCTCTACCATTACCATGCCTGCATGCTGTAGTTTGCCAATTGGCTAATTTGGGATTTTGAATCAATGTTATTCGTTTTTTCACTACCTCTCCTTTACCATTTTATTTACTCATATCCACAATGCTATACATCAATTCATCAATAGCCATTCCTTTCCCATTTAGGTAACTATCCATCATGGTATCACTTAAGCCATTAATTATAACGTAATATTCATTGTCATTTTTAGGAATAATTATAGACTGTTGTGGGAAATATCCAGATTTCCATTTGTTAAACATTTTTGGAGAAACCATCGAATCACCATTTTTCATAATAGTTATACTATCTGTAAAAATCTTATTGCAATTAGTAGTTATAGCAAAATCACCAGTAATTGGATTGCAAATTGAAGAGTATGCACTTGCTATAAATCCATACGGAAAGTTTAAAAAATCAGCTTTGAGTGGTTTAAATACTATAGAATCGTTAGTAAAACTTATAAATGATGGATAGAATCCTATTGTCCATTGCTGGTCATATTTATTTTGTGCAAAAGCATCCACATTTGCAAACTGCAAAACTAGTAATATGCCAATTAATTTAAACGGGTTCATGCAGTGTGCAATTTTATCTAACTTTAAGTAGTGAAGATACAAAAGAATGGGTTAGAAAAAAAACTATGGCACAGGATCCCAGCCATGCCCACCACCAGGTCTGCAGCGGCTAATGCGTTTGATGGCCATCCATCCGCCTTTTAGTGCGCCATATTTGCCAATGGCTTCTATAGCATACGCGCTGCAAGTAGGTGTGTAGCGGCAATTGGTGCCAAAAAATGGCGACACCGCCACTTGGTAAAAACGCACCAAAGCAATAGCTATGGTTGTAAAAAATTTACGCATGGTGATTAGCTACTATTTGTAAACGATTTAAAATTTTTTGCAAAGATTTGCTTGCATCTGCAAATGTAATAGCATCTGCTTGTGTGTATTGTAGCATAATGTGCAATTGCAAATTTGCTGCTTGCAAGCTAGGTAGCAATAAATGCTGCTGCAAGCGATATGCTTCGCGGGTGGTTCGTTTGATGGTATTGCGTTGGGTGGCTAATTTGCATTTGCGCTTTGGCACTGCTATTACTAGTTGTATTGGGCTATCTGTGGGCAACTTGGTTTTTAGCAAATAAACAATGCGGTATGGATGCACAAAAAACGCTTCCCCTTTGGAGAGAAGCGTTTGAATATTTTTTTTACCTACTAGTCTATGCTGTTTGGGAAAAGTAAATCTTAGCCCTTGCATGATGCTATTACTTTAAACGTAATTCATCGCTTACAGTAAGCTTATGACGACCTTTTGCACGACGAGAAGCTAATACTTTGCGACCATTAGGAGATGCCATACGCTTGCGAAAGCCATGAACTGATTTACGACGACGACGGTGAGGTTGGAAGGTACGTTTCATATTATACTAAATTTTAATTTTGTTGTTGCTTACTTTAATTTTGGAGTGCGAAGGTAAGGTAATTTTCCAAAATTCCATCAAATATTACAGCTTATTTCTACTTTTTGGTTAAAAAAACAGTCAGTTTTGCAAATTTTCTTTGCAAAACTGACTGTAAATTATGTGAAAATACTATTTGGTGCGGTTTCCAGAAAAAGTATAGCCATAGCCTTTTAGGCTAATACCAGCAACAATACTATCTGCTCTCATACTTAATGTAAACACATCTTGATTTAAGCTACCAGAGCCTTTGTATGTAAATCCATCTGCACCTAACATCGCTGGCACCAAAATTTCGTTACCATCTACATTACCTTTAAATAGTACATTTTTAATGCGCAAATGAGACCATCTGATAGATGTATTACTAGGTGTATCTACTACTACTGTAATGGTATCTGCATCTGGCACAATGCTATTATTTTTTATAAATAAGCCCCCAAATTTGCTAGCAAACTTTTTATTCATTGGATATTGGCAACTATCGCCTTCAAAACCACTAGTACATAAGCAAGAGCCATCATAACAAGTTCCTTCATTTAGGCAAACTGTACCTCTTGTTTTGCAACGATTTCTTTCGCAAGAGCTAAATTGCAATGCTACAAAGCTTAGTGTTATAAATAACAAACTAGAATATATAATAGATTTATGCTTGAACATATGGTTTGATTTTATAAATGAAATAATTAAGGAGCAACGATTTTAGTACCTTCGAAAATGCAATTGCGCAAAACACCAAGATTGTCTGTTTCTTCGTACCAAATATGCATGTATTTGTATTTTTCTAAATTGCCATGCCCACGATATTGGTAATTACTGCCGCCTTCTGCTACCTGCTGAGGAATGGCAATATCCGTTAAATTTACGTTTGCAATTACTGGAATAAAATCGCCAACGAAAGACAATGCATACATTTTTACTTTTGTTGGGCCGTCACCTGGTGCAATAATCATCGTTACATCTATGTCTTTACCACCATTTACACGCTTAAATCCTTGCCAATAACCAATAAATTTATCACTGGCTTTGCTTTGGCAGAAATTACCTTCAAACCCTGATGGACAGGCGCATGCACCTTCGCGGCAAGTTCCGTTATTTTGGCATACAATATCCTTACAAGGATTGCTGTTGCAAGATTGTATTGCTGCAATACTTGCAAATGCAAATAAGGACAAAATTATATTTAAAACTTTTTTCATATTCTTAATTAATTATGCAATTGGAATGAACAAACTTAACACTTTACCGTTTAATTTCAAAAAAATAAAAATTATCGAAGCAAAGTAACGTTGCCAGTATAGGTTTTTCTTTCGGCGTTTTTAAACACTACATTTATTTGATATACATAAGTTCCTATTGGTTGATCTTTGCCACCAAACTTACCATCCCATCCTCTAGAGTTTAGATTAGTTGTGGTAAACACATTCTCTCCCCATCTATTAAATATATCCATTTTAAAGCTAGTGGCGCCACTAAACATTGGGTCTTGTGCCATAAAATATTTATTTAATTCATCGCCGCCAGCAGGTGTAAATGAGTTTGGAATATTGATATAACAATCTCTGCCAACCACTACTGTATCTGAGGCAAAGCAATCTGGTGTATTATAAGCAGTAACCCAATATGTGCCTGGCTGAGTAACATTGAAATAGCTTTGCGTAGATCCATCTTGCCATAAATAGGAATTACCATTGGTACCATTAGCATTTATAGAATATGCACTAGTATACCCAGGGCAGAAAACAGTATCTTTCCCTAATGACAATGTGGGATATTGATGGATAGTAACAGGCTTGCTAACAACATAATCTGGGCATACTAAAAATTTTGTAGTAAGTGTAATAGTAGGATTTGAACTTGCAAAATTATCGTACGTGTGTTGCGGGTTGTGATAATTAGTAAGGGTATAAGTATCGCCAAAATCGTAGGTAAAACTTTGTGCAAATGGAGGTATTGTATCTTTAATAAAAATAGGATCTCCAATACAAATATTATCTTTGGTTAGGGTAAAATCTGCATACGGCGTATTATCTACATAAATATTTTTATTGGTAGAATCTACACAGCCTAGCGTATCTACTACTTTTAAGAAAATATTGTAAATGCCAGCCGTATAAAAGGTATCCAACACTGGCAATAAATTATTTTTCACTACTACTTTGCCATCGCTAATAATAAATGTACTAATTAAGCCGCCTCCAATACTTGCATTGGTAATGGTAATTGGCACACCTGCCACAGGATTAGCTAAGCAAAAACTATCAAAAGATAAAATAACTGCATCTATAGGGTGTCTTAAATCGTATACTTTTTGAACAGTATCCTTACATGGTCCATCGCTTGCAATCAATGTTACTGTATAAATATTTTGTGTAGTATAAATATGCGTAGGATTGGCAGTTAAACTAAATTGTCCGTCGCCAAAAGCCCATGCATAATTGTTGGCGAATGCAGAAGCATTTGTAAATTTAATCGTATCATCTACACAACCTAACTCTATCATTGCATTAAAATCCGCAACAGGAGCATTGTTTACAGTTACCTGAAATGTGTCGTACATCAATAAATTGCTGCAGCCCATACTTGCCACAACAGCATATTGTGTTGTAGTGATTGGCGACACGGAAATGCTAGACCCTGTACCTATTTGCGCACCAGTGCTTGCATTATACCATGTGTAGGTGAATGTTTGCGCACCTACTGGAGTATAGCGCCAAGTACTTTGGCTATCTGTCCATTGCCCGCCATTATGCCCTGGTACAACAAAGGCTACAGTACCAGCAGCATTTTGAATACCTTGATGCGCTGTAGCGCCATTGCTAGAATTAGAAGAACATAATTGTTTAAACTTAATACAGTTGTCTATGATATTTGTGTTTTCATACAAAATTATTTGCTGAGTAGTTCTTGCAAAACCACAAGTAGTTACTGGAAAGTAGCCAACACTATCCCAACTAGCCACAAATGCTCTGCAAGGTGCTGTTCCATAAACATCCCATGTGATGTTACACCCAGTATTTGGTTGTGGATGAATATCACTGTGTGGGCCGCAAATAGAATTATTCCAAGTTGTATTATTGTTAGGCATTGTAACTGTTTGAAAATTATATTGATTGCCGAAGCCAGCTGTGTTATTTATAAAATCAAATGATAAATTACCGTTTGAGCCAATGATAGCAGAATCGTATTTATTACCAAAAAAACAAAAAGAAAAAGGTAATGGTGTTGGAAATCCCCAAACATCATCTTGGTCTGTAATTGGTACAGGTCCAAGACCAACATCTGTAAGTGGCGTATTAGCACCTACATAAGGGAAAGCAGCGTATGGCACCTGTGTTACAGAATATGAATCAGTGGAACCTACATTTGAAACCCCAACTGCAGAAAGTACAACAGAACCTCCGCAAGTGCTTGTGCCACTGCCATTAATTTGTACAAAGCTGCTAGCACTGCTAAGTGGACAATTTGGCGGTATTGGATTCTGTGCATTCGTTTTACTTGCAACAAACAGAATTGTAAAAATTGATAATACTAATATTCGATACATTTTCTTCATGCTTCAAAAATCTATACCAGAAAACTTGTAATACATTCC
>CAIXQW010000275.1 GCA_903921675.1 uncultured bacterium
TACAACCTCGCGCAAGCTCATGTTATTTAATGCATCTTTAGCTTTGGTAGAAGAATCTTTTTTTATTTCTGTGCTATCATAAAATACTTTTCCGAAAAAACGGGTTGCCGTTTTTGGAGGTTCTTTTTGTTGTGAGGCTTTGATGTACATTTTTACATTAAATGAACCTGCATTTTTTTGTAATTTTTCTTTTGCCTCTATTGTATTTCTTACAATCTCCTCGCTTCTGTCTTTTTTAGTATTTGTTACTCTAATACCAGTAATTGTATTTGTACTTTTTTGTAGAATAATATTTTGGGTTACATTTTGTTTATCAATAATTACCACAGCAGTTTGTTGTGTATAGCCTATCATACTGAATACTAACTCATGCTTCCCGTTTGGTACTTTTAATTCGTATTTTCCTTTTGCATCGGATGTTGTACCCAAATCCTCATTCTTTAAACGCACTGTAACATAGCTAATTGGCTGCAACTGGGCATCTACTATTTTTCCAGATAGCGTAAAATATTGTGCATCTGCCACCAGGCTAAAACCAAGAAAAAAAAGTGTTACAATAAGGATTCTCATAAAAAACACTGCAATTTATTAATTAGCTACAATTTGCTCTGTTAAAATATGTTAAACAGTATAGAGCCTTAGTTATTGAAAATTTGAAAAGAAATCATAATGATGAAAACTAGATTAATAAAAATATTAATCTTTCGCGCTTTTTTAAATTTATCATTGTACAATGTGGTTGAGTTGTACAAATACCAATTAATTAAATCCCCTATGGTAACCAAAGCAATGCATATAATTCCCATTATTTGATTCATTCTAAACACAGCCAATAAAAAAAATATATTCATAAATAAATCGATATTGCTAGCATATTCAAAAATGGCATCTTTTGCTATAGGTGTAATAGGGTGTAGTTCTTTTAATTCTTGTTGAAAAGTTTCATCATCTTCCAATGCATAATGTATATGGTAAAAGCTGTTATTGAAGGTTTTAAAGATATATTGCCCTTTAGCAGTTCTGTATATAGTAGCAATTTCTTTTGCTCTCATTGTAATTTCTCCATCCAATGGATTTAAGAAAGAAATATAGGTTTCTTGGATATTAATTGCAAATTGGGTGTATTTTTTATTAAATGCTTTATCGGCAATATAAATACTATACAAATTAAAAACCATTAGAATGATCAAAAAAGTACTTCCACTTAAATTAGTTCTAATTGTTAAATTCTGAAAATCAACCATTGCCAAAACGTAATATACAATTAGCAATGTAATTGGTACAAACCTGAAAAATTGCTTTTTGCGTCTTTCTTTTGCTATGGTATTTGTATTAAGATGATGGAATGACATGAATAATTGTATAATTAGCTGCAAAAGTCTACAAAATATCTGATAGTAAACGAAAAAAGCAAATACGATTCAAAAAAAATATTCTATATTTGAAGCTGTTTATACAAATTTACATGCATAAAATATTTCGAGTTTTAATATTATTGGCACTTACGTTGCCAACTTTTGCGCAACAAGGTGGAAGAATAGGAATTATATCTGGCGTAGCAAATACTAGTATGGTAAATGCTGATGATACCAAAGCAGATGATAGGGTTTTAAAATTATTGCCAACTTTTGGATTTAGTTCTGGGATAGAATTAAGTTACAATTGGCGATATTTTGGCGTTGGTGCACAATTGATGAAAAGCCAAGCAGGACAGCGTTATAATTACTATGGTCAAACTCAAGAAACAAGGCTAAATTATATTAAACCAACTTTTTTAATTCATTTTAATAGCAATCCAAAAAATCCAGTGCGTTTTAATGGCTATTTTGGTGCGGCTTATGGTATTTTAAATAGTTATAAAGAAATTTCTCAAATTACTAATCCTGTAACTAGAGCGATTACTTATTCTACTATACAAAATAAAGAATACACTATGCAAGATACAGGATTTATTGCCGGCACATTAAGCGATGGTATTTATTACAAATCAGATGCTAGCGTAGTTGCAGCTTTAGGTGCAGATTTTAAATGGAGTAATAGTTGGTTGTTTGGTATTCATGCGCGCATGGATATGGGCATGGAAAAATTGGAAAACTACGATAAACTAAAACAAAAATACACAGTAGGTGCTACAACTTATACTTATGACTACGAGCATTGGAAATACAGACCTAGTAAATTTGATTATCAACCTACCTATAATGGCGTAAGAGCCACTAGTACAAATATGTCAATGGGTATTTACGTTTCTATTAAGTACATCCTAATGAGTAAAGAAGTTAGGGAATACGAAAGATATGGTTATTAATTAAAAGTCTACTTAATAAAAATGAAAAAAATTATATTATTGTTATCCGTGTCTATTGCCATTATTAGCTGCAACAAGCCGATTACAACATACCCTACTGCAAATCCTTGGGGAGGCATAGACCCATTTAGTGCAATAGTTAATGGGGTATCCGTTGCTCCTACTTTTGCAAACATTAATATTACAGATACTACACCTGTAATCGTAAATTCTATTATTACCGAAAACTTTGGCGGAGACTCCTCCAGAATAAGAGTGTTTGGTATTTTAATGCCGAATGGCGGAGGAGCTGTAAATAAAATAATGACGGCAGACTCTATGAATAAGGCATATGGAGTTACTTATAGAGAAACATTAAAAAAGGGAACTAAAATTCTTTCTGAAAAATATTTTACTACATTCAATGCATTGCCTGGTTGCACCATCAAGCTATTACAATATGATACTTTTGCTAAAGGAATTTTTAATGGTTTTTTGCGTAATGCCAATAATAGCAATGAGTATATGGAAATTACAAATGGATATTTTAAAGTTCCAAAATAAATCACTGCTAATAGCATTCTTATAATTATTTTTAGTGATTTCAAAAGTATTGCCTAGGATAGGCATATACCAATCTTTATTCAACACAAGATATGTACGCTAATGATTTTTAGAAAGTCATTGAAAAAAAAGTGATAAAAATGTAGAGGGTAATGTTGAACAAGAATAAGTAAGTATTGCCAAGTATTTCAAAATGAAAAAATCTATCAGCTATTGTTAGCTATCAATAGGCAAACTAAATTCCAAAGTTCTACTTTATGGTTCACCCCCTGTTATTGCTAAATAAAATACTGCTATCGCCATAACTTAAAAAGCGATAGTTATTATCCAAAGCATGTTGGTAAATGCTTCTCCAGTTATTTTCTTCGTTTAAAAATGCTGCAATTAATAAAAGCAATGTGCTTTGAGGCTGATGGAAATTGGTAATTAAAATATCTACTATTTGAAATGGATAACCAGGTGCAATTAAAATTTGCGTATTGCAAACTATAGAATGCAATTGATTTTCTATAGCATGATTCAATAATCTTGTAAGTGCTTCTTGCTTAGAGAAATTATTTTCTAAAGCTAAATGATACACTTCCCACTGCGATAAACTGCTGATATCGGCATTGCTGTTTAATAAAATTTTTACCCCAAGCCAATACAAAGTTTCTAAAGTTCTGCAGCTAGTTGTGCCAACTGCTGTAATGCATGGTTGCGCAATTAAATTTTCTAACAAACTTTTTTCTACCACAAAATATTCGCTATGCATATTATGATTGCCAATAGTAGCGGCTTTAACAGGCTTGAATGTGCCTGCGCCTACATGTAGCGTTACATGGTTTGTTTGTATGTTTTTAGCACGCAAAGAGGCTAGGGTGTTATCTGTAAAATGCAATCCAGCTGTAGGTGCTGCTACGCTGCCATCAATTTTTGCATAGATGGTTTGGTAAGTAATTTTATCACTTTCAATCGTTTCTCTTTTGATGTAAGGAGGCAAAGGAATTTTACCTAATGCTTCAATAATTTCAGAAAAAGCTAAATCTGCATCCCAGCTAAATTTTATTTCGTAGGCATCCTCTATAGTTGATAATCTTTCTGCAGTTAGCTTACAATGGATGCTTTCTATAGCTGCATCAATTACTGTAGATTTCCATTTTTTAAGATTACCCACAAAGCACTTCCATGTACATGTTTTATCGCCATTTTTTCCTAATGCCAATTCATAACTATTTGGCAGGATAGGTTCCAACAAAAATAATTCTACACATGCACCAGTTTCTGTAAAAAATGGCAAGCGTGCAGGAATTACTTTGCTATTATTAAAAACCAATAAACTATTTTCGGGTAAATGATTAGCTACATTGTAAAAATGATCATCTTGAATAGCGCCATTCTTATATACTAATAATTTAGAGGAATCTTTAGGCAATAAAGGCTCGTAAGCAATTTTTTCATTTGGTAATTCGTATTGAAAATCAGCAATAGAAATGTTTTGAATGGCATTCATCTGTATTATGTTGTGCTTTCAGATTAAAAAATAAAAAACGGAAAGTGAAATTTCTTTTCAACTTTCCGTTTTAGTGATCCGGCTTGGATTCGAACCAAGGGCCTACAGCTTAGAAGGCTGTTGCTCTATCCAGCTGAGCTACCGGACCATTGTAAAGCGTGGCGAAGGTAAGTTAAAATTTATTTTATTCAAAAAATAATTGATTGCAATTCGTTATTGTTTAATAATTCTACTCCACAACCAACTTTTGTCCAATGGTACTAACCACTCGGTTTCCAATTTTTCTTTAGTATCTATGGTATTGTTGAATAATAAACTATCCGTTTCTAATTTGCCTTGTTCCAATGCATAGGCTATTTGCTGCATTGGTAATGGTTGCACTTTTTCGTTTACCAAAAAAGAAATAGTCAACCTGTCAAATAATTCAACGCTGTATTGCCTTTCAAAACTTTTAATAATTCGCACCATGCCATCTGTGCTACAGCCACCAATTTTATCTGCTGTATCATCTGCCATAACTACGATAAACTGATTGTATAAACATTTAGCCCATCCTTTTACAGGTGCACTGTGGCTAAGCCATTGGCTATAGAAGTTGTGCAATTGTTCATCTATTTCCATTACTTCATTTTCGCGCAATGGTCTATTACATTGGTAAATCCACACTCTAGCGTTAGGATGAAAATCTTGTGGTATATATTGTTGATAGGTATTCATTATTTCGGTTGATTTTTGGCTTGCATATATGCACTAAATATGGCGTATAATATGGCAAAGGTAAATGTACCTGTTAGGTTTTCTCGCGATAATTGTGTTATTCCTTTAGCAAAATAATTGGATAAAAAGACAATTGCATTTGCCAAAATAAATCCAAATAAAAATCGCTTAAAGGTGTATTGCCAATTGAAATTTTGCATTTTTATTAATAAAATTTAAATAGATTTTGCAATCATTTCTGCAATATCTAATACTTGAATTTGTTCTTCTTTTTCGTGGTTTTTAACACCATCACTTAGCATGGTTAAGCAAAATGGGCAATTGCTAGCCACAACAGATGCACCACTTTCTAGTACATCTTTGGTACGCTCCATATTGATGCGGCTATCACCAGGTTCATCTTCTTTAAACATTTGTGCGCCACCAGCACCACAGCAAAGTCCATTGGTTTTGCAGCGTTTTAGTTCTACTAATTCGCCATCTAAAATGCGCAATACTTCGCGTGGTGCTTCGTATATTTTATTGGCTCTACCCAAATAGCAACTATCATGGTATGTAATTTTTTTACCTTTAAACTCACCACCTTCTTTTAGTTTTATTTTTCCTTCGTTGATAAACTGTTGCAAAAGGGTAGAGTGGTGTATTACTTCGTAATTGCCGCCAAGCTCTGGATATTCATTTTTTAGTGCATTAAAGCAATGAGGGCAAGTGGTAACTATTTTTTTTACATGATACATGGTCAATACTTGAATATTATTATATGCCATCATCTGAAACAAAAACTCGTTTCCAGCCCGTCTTGCAGGGTCGCCAGTACACATTTCTTCTTTGCCAAGTATTGCAAATTTTACTTCTAATTTATTTAATATTTCTACAAAAGCCTTTGTTACTTTTTGTGCTCTTTGGTCAAAGCTTCCTGCGCAACCTACCCAAAAAAGTATTTCAGGGGTTTCGTTATTTGCAAAATATTCTGCGTATGTTCTTGCTAGCATGTGATTTTGTGTTTTTAATTAATGTTGTAATTGTATTATTGATGGTGCGTTTATATTTTTGCAGTCTTTAGTCTTCAGTCCTCAGTCTTCAGTCGGGTTTGCTACTGCTAATTGCTAATTATAATTTTTAGGGTTTTCAATCATGTGATTTAATAATTTTCCAATTTCTTCTGTTTCCTTGTATAATTTGGTGTAATGTGTTTTTGATATGTATTAGCAAGCTAAAGAAAAGTCTAACCATGTTTGAGTTTCGCAATTTTCCATATCAGCATCAGAAATTTTTGCAATAAAATGTGTTGGATATCTCCTTTTGCGATAGGCTTCTGCCAAATTACTACATACACTTCTAGAAGATCTTCTTATTTGGCTAGTCAATCCAAATTTTTCATCAGTAGGATATTTTTTAGTAACATGAAAAATATTCATGGCATTTTTAAATCCTTTCTGATAAACAATCAAATCTTTAACCGTTGACATTTTTTAAATTCTAATTTTGTAACTTTTGTTTATATTTTAATTAAATAAGACTTTTGACTGCTGATTGAACACTGCCGACTGCAAACTGCCGACTGCTTATTGATTCCACCCGTCTCTATCATCAGCACTCATTTTCCATGGCGCCATATTGTTTTCTATATTGCCAAACATATTATTCCATTCAGGACTACTTACACTATCTTCCATTATCAAACATCTGCGTAGCTCTAATATTATATTTAGTGGCGAAATGCTAACAGGGCAAGCTTCTACACATGCATTACAAGTTGTGCATGCACTTAATTCTTCTGCAGTTATATAGTTATTCAATAAAGTTTTACCATCATCTTTCCATTCGTTATTATTTGCATTCAATACTTTTCCTACTTCCTCCAATCTGTCTCTGGTTTTCATCATTATTGCACGCGGGCTTAGTTTTTTACCAGTTATATTAGCAGGGCAGGCAGTGCTGCATCTACCACATTCGGTGCAGCTATAGGCATCCATATTATTTTTCCAACTAAGGTCAAACACATCTCTTGCACCAAATTTTTGCACCGCACTTGTATCAGCAATTGTGGGTGCTTTATCTGGCTCCATCATATATAATACTTCGTTTTGGATAGCAGGCATATTGCTCATTGTGCCAATAGTCTCTGTTTGCAATGGCGCATAATAAGCATTCGGGAAAGCCAATACAATATGCAAATGTTTGCTGTATGGTAGATAATTTAAAAATGCAAAAATGCCAAGTATATGTGCCCACCATGCAAGGCGTTCTATTACAATTAATGCATTTGTGCCTATGCCAGAAAATAATGGTTGTAAAAATTGGCTGATAATAAAAGGTCCTGTATGATGATAACCTTCTATGCTTCTTGCTTGTAACTCTGCATCTGTGCTATTCATTATCAAAAACAAACTCATCAAAACCATTTCAAAAAACAAAATGGTATTTGCATCGCTGCGTGGAAAGCCATCTAAATCATTACTTATAAATCTTTTTAATTTTAAAATATTTCTACGAATAAAGAAGAGAATAATTGCAATTAAAATAAGGATAGCTAGTAATTCAAAGCAATTAATTAATAAAGTATAAAAACCTCCCAATGTGCCAAAAAATATGCGATGTGAGCCTGCAATACCATCTACAATTATTTCTAACACTTCTGTATTCATAATAATAAAACCTGCATACACGATAAAGTGCAAAATAGCTACTGGTATATTAGTAAACATCTTTTTTTGTCCAAAAGCCATTAATAACACACTGCTCCAACTGCCATTTAATTGCAATGGTTTGCCTAGAAAAATATTTCTACGAATTTCTACAATTTTTTTTGAAAAAATATAAATTGCAGCTGCAAGGCATAGTACGAATAGTATTTGTTGAAATATATGCATAATTTGGATGATATAATGGCTACAAATATAATTCACAACCATCATTTAATTGTATAGTTATAATACATTGTGTATTTTTGGTGGGCAAATGAGTAAAAAAGTAAAAATTTTAGATGCCAATGTAATAGAAACGAAACTATTACGCATGGCTTACGAAATGGTAGAGAATAATATCGACCAAAAAGAAATAGTAATTGCAGGTATTCAAGGCAGAGGAATGGATATTGCTAATATTATACAGCAAAAAATAAATGCTATTTCCAAGATTAAAACCACGCTTATTCAAATAAATATTGATAAAGAAAATCCAGTGAATTGTTCGCTAAATAGCAATATGAAATTGGATGGAAAAAGTATCATTGTAGTAGATGATGTAGCAAATAGTGGTAGAACATTATTGTATGCTTTAAATCCATTTTTAAATGTAATTGCAAAAAAAATTCAGATTGCCGTATTATTGGATAGAAAGCATAAAAGCTATCCCGTATCTGCCGATTATATTGGAACTAGACTTGCTACTACTTATCAAGAACATATTAGTGTAGAAGTAAAAAGTGGGAAGGTGAGTGGAGCTTATTTGCTTTAAAATAATTTTCAATTTTCAATTATCAATGTGCAATTATCAATTTTAAATAAAAATAATAAATTCCAAAATTGTATTTTAAGCATCCAATATCTAGCAATCTAATATCTAAAAATCTAATA
>CAIXQW010000276.1 GCA_903921675.1 uncultured bacterium
ATATTCTACCTATTCTTCCATTGCCATCTTCAAATGGATGAATACTTTCATAATACAAATGTGCTATCGCGCTTCGCACTAATGAGTTGGATGGTTGATTTTTATTATTTGGTTTTGTGCTATTATACCATGCAATAAATTGTTTCATTTCTTTTGATATAGCACTTGAAGGAGGCGCTTCGTAATGAACCTTTTCTTTTCCATAAGCTCCAGAAATTATCTGCATTGGTTCTGTATGTGTCCTCCAATTACCTATTTCTATATTTTTTGTTCCTTTCATTAATAGCGAATGCCATTGATACAATTTTGCTTGAGATAGGTTGTCAGTAAATTCTTCTCTAGATAAAATTAGTAATTCTGCTATCCCTTCACTTCTTTTATCTTTAATAATCTTACTTGGAGTTTTAATTCCCATATTTTTTTTAATAGAAGAAATTAAATCTACTTTGCTTATCATTTCTCCTTCTATTGCAGAAGTTTTAATGGCTTCTTTTACAAGCATCGTTATTATAGATTCTTCTTTGTCACTTTTTGGAATTCCTTCTAAATACCCTACACTTTGGCCTGCTAAATCTCTAAAAGTAGTTTCATCTTTTGCAAATTTATTTTCATCTATGTAAAAATTTGGCCAGTTTTCTAATTGCCATATATAAGCCATGAGCCGATTATTTATTTTATTCGGCTCAAATATACAAAAAAAATGAGCCGAATAGCAAACTTATTCGGCTCATTTTTTTATTAATTTTTATAAAAATAATTACAACCCATGCTCACTTATCATATACACCATAGCTGCCATAGCCAATGCACCCATACTTAATTCTCTGCGGCTTACTTGTTCAAACACATCATTTTCTGTATGATGAAGATCGAAATAACGTTGAGGGTCGGGGCTAAGTTCCATTAAAGGTGTATTCAAGTTTTTGCGCAATGGCCCAATATCAGCACCTCCACCTTCTTCATCAAAGTTGTACACACCTAATGGCATAAATAAATTACGCCATGTTTTTACTTTTTCGCGTTGCTCTTTACTTACACTCATGGTAAACCCTCTAGGACTATACCCACCTGCATCTGTTTCTATAGCACAAGTGTGTTTTTCTTTTTCCAATCTTGCCAGCCTTGCATATTCTGTGCCTCCACGCAATCCATTTTCTTCATTCATAAATAATACACAGCGCACAGTGCGGCGTGGTTTGATGCCCATTTTTTTCATCATGCGAATTACTTCTATGCTTTGCACGCAACCTGCTCCATCATCATGTGCACCTTCACCTACATCCCAACTATCTAGGTGGCCACCTACTGTGATTATTTCATCCTTCAAATCGCTTCCATACAATTCGCCTACTACATTGTAGCTCAATACTTCTTCCTCAAAATGGCTAGTGCTATTTACAGTCGCACTTACAATCTCTTTTGCGCGAATCATTTTTTCTAGTTCAGTAGCTTCTACATAACTCAACGCCATTGCTGGAATTTTTTTATACAATGTATCATAGCGCATGCTACCAGTGTGTGCAAAATTATCATAAGCAGCACCAGCACTTTTGATTATGCAAGCCACAGCACCATACTTAGCAGCAAGGCTAGGCCCAGCCCAACGATAATACACGCTATTGCCATATTCATCAAAAGGATTTGCTAATTTCTGATTCCAGGCATGGCTGAAATACACAATTTTTCCGTTGATATTTTCTACACCCAGTTGTTCTAATTCTATAGCATCTTTTACTTCTATAATTTGTGCATCAATGCCCAATCCGTTGGTACCAAATGCATTACCCAAGCCTAATGGATGCAGTGCTAGATTTTGTCCTTGTTTGGTTTTTACAGAAAATATTTCTTTACCTCTTACCCAATGAGGCACCATTACTGGCTGCAAATACACCTTGTCTGCACCTGCACTTTCCAATGCTTGTTTTCCCCATTCTACAGCTTTTGCAGCTGCTTCGCTACCGCTAATTCTGTTGCCTATTTTTTTGCATAAATATCTTAAATCTTCGTAGCATACAGAGTTCTCTAACACATAACCTTGCATTTTAGCAATTGCTATGGAATCTATTTTATAATTATTGTTTTGACCAAATAACGCA
>CAIXQW010000277.1 GCA_903921675.1 uncultured bacterium
TCAGAAGTTTTATTTTATTGCATTTCAACATATTGATTGAGTGCAACACATATCATTTTTTTTCTAAAAAATAATATTTCTTTAAAAATGCGCATCTACCACCAAATAATGAAAAAATACTGCACCTTTGGGTTACTAAATGCAACAATCTGTATTAATGATACAGCTCTTAACTATATATAACGACGAAAAGGAGATACTGGAAGGTATTGCTACTGGGCAAAAGAAAAGCCTTGAGTGGGTGTATAAACATTGCTTTGCTACTACAAAAAAAATGGTAATAAAGCTAAATGGAGACACCGACGAGGCTTGGGATGTGTTCCAAGAAGCAGTAACCATCTTTTATCAGAAGTGCAGCACAGAAGGCATTGATTTGAATTGTAGAATCAATACCTATCTTACTAGTGTAGCGCGTAATCTTTGGATAAAACGTTTCAAACAAAAAATTACAACAGAAATTCCGGAAGAATGGGATGAAGCAGAAGATGCGGAAACTGATGTAGATGAATTTTTGCAAAAAGAAAGAGATTTAACCACCTTGGAAACAATGTTGGATAAACTTGGAGACCCTTGTAGCAAAATGTTGAAAGCGTTTTATTTTAATAAAAAAAGTATGCAAGAGATATGTACAGAGTTTGGCTATACTAATGCAGATAATGCAAAAACGCAGAAGTATAAATGCCTTACTAGATTGAAAAAATTATTTTTTACCGCTTCTGCAAATGCAGTGGCAAAAACAGAGTAAGTAATGAATATGAGCAACGAACAGATGCATGAATGGGTAGAATTGTATAACCTAGACCTGCTAGAGGGTGATGATAAAATTGCATTTGAGCAAGAACTAACTACCAATATGGAATTGCGTAAAATGCTTAGCGAACATAAAGCTTTTTTACGTTTAGTGAATCATAAAACAAGTAAAGAATTGGTGCATAATCAATTGAATATGATTCGCAACCAAAAGCATACAACTGTGCGCCGCATAGCCGATGAAATGCAAGTGCATGTAAATAAATATTGGAAAACAGCTAGTGTAGCTGCTAGTGTGGCTTTGGTGGCTAGTTTGCTTACTTTTCAAGCAGTAAAAAATGGTTACGAAAAACAAATAAATACGCAAAACGAATTATTGCGTAGAGTAGTAACTAAAGTAAATAACAACGAAAAGAAATTAAATACGCTTAACCAATCTATAGAGGAAAATACACCTGAACAACCAACCGGAACGAGCAAACAAGCAGGTACTTGTTTTGTATTAAAAAATAATGGCTATGTAATCACTAATGCCCATGTGATAGAAGGCTTTGAAGACATTTATGTGTTTGCTAATAATATTGGCCACAAAGCTAGCGTTGTAAAAATTGATCCAAATTCTGATTTGGCTTTATTGAAAATTAATGAAAAGGATTTTACTTTTTCTAAAGCACCATTGCCTTATGGAATTAATTACAAAGGCAATGATATGAGTGAAAAAGTGTACACACTTGGTTTTCCGAAAAGTAGTATTGTGTATAACGAAGGGTATATAAGCAGCAGCACTGGCAGAGATGACGATAGCAGCCGCTACGAATTAGAGTTGCCTAGTAGCCCAGGAGTGAGTGGTAGCCCAGTATTTGATGATAAAGGAAATGTAGTAGCCATCATTAATAGTAAAGAAAGTATTGGCAATAGTACTACTTATGCATTAAAAAGTACCGAGTTGAAAAAATTCTTAAGCGATATTGATTCTGTAAATTTTGCAACAATGAATCAAGTAAGCAGCTTAAAAAGACAACAACAAGTAAAAGCATTTGAAAACTTTGTATTAGAAGTAAAAGTGTATTAATCTATTACTACGATCTTTTACATATTTATATTTAGCTATTTAAAACTTAATGGTCTTATTGCCTTAATGTTTAAACAGAAAACACAGTATTTTCTGCATTCATGTTGCGTAGCAAAGCACAGCATCTATATCTATCATCGTGGTAAGTATTGTACAAATTATCTAAAGCTCCTACACAATTAGCAATCCCTATTTCATTTGCCCAAGCTAGTAATCCTTTAGGATAATTTACGCCTTTGGTCATTGCGGTTTCTAAATCTTGCGCATTGGCAATGTTTAAAAACAATGCATCAGCAGCTTCATTAATCAACATTACCACAATTCTGTTGCAAATAGTTTGTTGTAAATTTTCATTTGTGTTTATTGCTTCTCTTGCACTTCCTTCTGCGTAATTATAAAAACCTCTATTCGTTTTTTTACCAAGCCAACCAGCTTCTAACAATCGTTTTTGGCTGAACGATGGTTTAAAACGTGGGTCGTAAAAAAAACTAGTCCAAACAGTTTCTGTAACTACATAATTTACATCGTGGCCTATCATATCCATTAGCTCAAACGGGCCCATTTTAAAGCCACCAATCGTTTTCATTGCTTCGTCAATCGTTTCTTTATTGGCTGTGCCTTCTTCGTACATTTTAATTGCCTCGCTATAAAATGGTCGCGCAATTCTATTTACAATAAAGCCAGGAGTATCTTTGGCTATTACAGTTTTTTTGCCCCAACTATCAATTGTATTTTTTGCTTGGTTTAGAATTTCTGTGCTAGTTTGTATAGCAGGTACAATTTCTACCAAAGCCATTAATGGCGCTGGATTGAAAAAATGAATACCTATTACTCTTTGGCTATTTGTGCAAGCCGCCGCAATGCTAGTAATGCTAAGGCTACTTGTATTACTAGCTAATATACAATTTGCATCTACAATACTTTCTAGTTGTGCAAATACTTTTTTCTTGATATCTACATTTTCTACAATTGCTTCTATAATTAAATTACACGGCGCTAATTGTTGAATATCTGTAGTATAAGTGATATTATTAAAAATTGCCCTTTGTTGCTCTGCAGATATTTTTCCTTTTTCAGCTAATTTGATAAGTGTGTTTTTTAAATTGTTAGTAGCAGTTTGCAAAATGGCTTCGTTGGTATCAAATGCTATTACTTTACAATTGTTTTGTGCTGCTACTTGCGCAATGCCTGCACCCATTGTGCCTTGCCCTATCACTCCAATGATTTGTGTACTCATAGGCTGTAAAAGTAATAATAAGTTGGCACTAGTATTTAATCTTGTATTTATTTAATTGGTATAAATAAAATTATTTATTAATAGTTATAAAAAGTCTTTAGTTATATTCGCCACCTAAATTTATTTTATGAATCAAACAGATTTACTTCAAGGGAATTATTTTCCTATCCAGTTTAAGTTTAAAATTTCTACGCTGCATAATGATTTTGTAGCTACAGATGCATTAGGCAATACACATGCATATGTAAAGCAAAAATTATTCAAACTAAAAGAACATATTAAAGTTTTTGCAGATACATCGCAAACAGAATTGAAGTATGAAATTAAAGCCAGCAAATGGTTAGATTTTAATACTAGCTATTCGTTTATTAGGCCAGATGGCAGCACACTTGGTAGAATTGTGCGCAAAGGTTGGAGAAGCATTTGGAAAGCTAGTTACGATATTTATGATCAAAACGATAAACCAGATTTGCATATTAAAGAAGCAAATCCTTGGGCTAAAGTATTTGATTCTTTGCTAAGCGAAATACCTATATTAGGGATTTTTACTGGGTATTTATTTAATCCAAAATATAACTTAACAAGGCAAGATGGCACTCTAGTTTGCAGTTTTAAAAAGAATGCATCTTTTTTTGGAAGAAAATTTACTTTAAACAAAGAAGCAGAATTTGAAGATGGCGAAGAAGATAGAATCTTATTAGGAATGATGATGATGGTATTGCTAGAAAGAAGAAGAGGTTAATAAAAAATGGTTTACAATTTTGTAGACCATTTTTTATTTTACAAAGACTTTACATACGGATTATTCATTTTTTCAATCCCTACAGTAGTGCTAGGCCCATGCCCACAATAAATAATTGTTTCATCTGGCAGGGTGAATATTTGCGAATGAATACTTTGCATTAGTTTATCAAAATCGCCTCCTGGCAAATCTGTGCGGCCAATACTGCTCTGAAAAATTACATCTCCAGCTATTACAAAATTATTTGCTGCACTGTAAAAACATACATGTCCTGGACTATGCCCTGGCGCAAATAATATTTTTAGTTTGTCATCGTCAAGCATAATGTTGTCGCCTTCTTTTAAATAAAAATCTGCTTTTGGCGAATGCACCATTGGCACACCATAGCGCATTGCAGCTTCTGGAGCCCAGTCTAAAACCTGCTGCTCAGTAGCATGAAAGCTAAATGGAATTTGATATTTTTCTTTACAAGCATGCACGCCTAACACGTGGTCTAGGTGGCAATGCGTGTTTATAATTTGGGTTGGTTTTAATTCATTTTGTTCGATATAATCAAAAAAAGCACTGTCCTCGCGAGGTAAAAAATTGCCTGGGTCTATGATAATGGCATTGTTTTTTTCGTTTGATATAATATAGGTATTTTCAGAAAAAGCGTTAAAAGGAAAAAATTTAACTTGTAGCATGAAATGTTTTTTATAATTTTAAAGACCAAAGGTAAAACATGAAGGGTAAGCAATCCATCAAAATATTTTTTTTAATTTTATTTTTAGTCATAAAAGTACAAATTAGCCATGCGCAGCAAGCTGCATTAGAGCAATTTGTGCAAAACAGAGTGCAGATGCGCACATTTGAATGGAAGTATTACGATACCACTCATTTTAGAATCATGTATTACGACTATGGAAAGTTTAATGCGCAATTTTTGCTGCAACAAGCCGAAATGGATTTGCCACAAATAGTATTTATGATGGGGGCAAGATTGCCAAACAAAATAGATGTAGTTGTATACAATTCCTATGGCGATTATAAGCAAACCAATGTTGGAAGATATAATGACGAATTAAACGAAAGCCAGAATGGTATTGTAGATGTAAATAGAAATACAATAGTTGTGTTTTTTGATGGCACACATGATGGGCTGCACAAACAAATAAAAAGAGGAATTGCAAAAATTATAAAAGACAATTTGCTATTTGGCTATACGCTAAAAGAAATTGTAAAAAATGCCATGAGCATGAATGTGCCCACATGGTTTACCAATGGATATGTGCAATATATTTCCGAAGATTGGGACGCTACCAAAAATGCTAGAGTGCAAAGTATGATTGGCAAAAAAGATAAATTGCATTTTAAAGATTTGGTAGAGCAAGACCCTAGCTTAATTGGCCAATCGTTTTTTAATTTTGTTGGCGAAAAATATAATCAAACAGCTATTAATAATTTATTATTTTATATACGCAATAGAACACCGCTGAGCAATGCTATCAATAATGTGTTTAAAAAAAAAGATAAAGTTTTATTTGCAGAATGGAAAGCATTTTATGCATTAGCACCAGACTCTTTACTTGCAGATACTAGTGGCGCAAGAATGTACATGAGTGTTATAAAACCTAAGGCTGGCGTTGTGCTGAAGCAATTTGCTGTGAGCCCAGATGCAGGTGTGATTGCTTATGCAGAAATGAAGGATGGTAAATATGATATAAAATTATTTACGGTAGCTAATGGGAAAAGTACCACGATTATAGAAGGTGGAGTGCGCAATAGTTTAGAGTTAAAAGATCCAAATTATCCAATTATTTGCTGGAATACAGATGGAAAAAAACTAGCGGTGATGTATGAAAAAGATTACATGCAGCGCCTAAAAATATATGATGCAAAAAATGGTAGAATAAGTAATAGAATAATAACAAAAAATAAATTTGATAGAATTAATGGCATGGCTTTTATGGAAGATGATGATAAGCTTGTGCTAAGTTGCATTAAAAAAGGGCAAAGCGATTTGTACCAATTTACTATTAAAAATGCAAGAATGTACCAAGTAACAAAAGACATTTGGGACGACCTTGCACCTGCTTTTGTACGCAGAAATGGAAAAACAGGAATTGTGTTTATGAGCAATAGACCAACAACATTTTTAGAGTCGCCAATTAAAAATGATCAGTTGCCTAATTTACCTTTTCATTTATTTTATTATGATGATAATGATGGAAAAGGATTAATAAAATGTAGTGAAGGAGTAGATGTAAAATTGGACCAGCCAATACAATACGGCAATGAGCAACTTGCTTTTTTGGCAGATACCAAAGGTAAAAACCAACGATATATTATTACTACCACCAAAACAGAAAAAGGTAAAGACAGTTCTTATTTTTTGCTTAGCAATCCGATAGACTATAGCATAATGCAACATGCGTATTTAAAAATGAAGAATTGCATAATAGATGTGGTAGATAAGAAAGGTAAATATTATATTTATAAAACACCAATCTCTTATTTAGATACGTTTGATAAATTTCTGCAAAGCGCACCAACTAATAGTATTAACAACAAGCAAAAAACAGATGTACAATCTCCTAATCAAGATGTATATTTTCTGTCTGAATTTGTAAACGATATTGATAGTTTAGAAATTGGTAAACCTAAACGAGATCCATTGGCATATAATCCAGATGCAGAAATTAAACCAAAGCGATACAGAAGTAAAGAATATATTCCATTATTCAGTACAGATTTTTTACAAACTAGTGTAGATAATAGTTTACTATTTAATAGATATCAAAAATTAGATATGGGCAATAGCGATTTTGTTTACCCACCTATAGGAGCCTTGCTGCGATTGAGTTTGATGGATGTATTAGAAGATTATAAAATAAGTGCAGGTGTAAGAGTACCTTATGATTTTTCTAAAACAATGTCTTACTTATTAAAGTTTGCCAACTATAAAAAAAGAGTAGATTGGGAAATTACTTTTTATCATACAAGCAATTTGTTAGACAAAGACAATTCTATGTTAGATACGGAAAATGTTTATTATTCACCAATCAAAGAAAAAGCAAAACAAGCGCAAAATTATTTGCAAGGCATATTTACTTACCCTATAGATATTGCTACGGCTATAAAGTGGGAAACAGGTTTGCGCCATGATCAATTGAAGTATAAAGCTAGCACAGAGTATAGCATTGGCTTTCCTGCATTATCGGAATATTGGTGGTTCAATCGCATAGAATATTTATATGATAATACTGTGCAGCCTATTCAAAACATCAGAAAGGGAACAAGGTTTAAGGTATATAGCGATGCCTTTTTACAACTGAAAGGCGGCAAAGGAAATATGCTTGCATTGGGTTTAGATGCTCGGCATTATTTAGGCATTTACAAAAATATAATTTTAGCAAGTAGATTTTCTGCGGCTGGTAGTTTTGGAAAAAATAGAATGTTGTATCGCATTGGGGGCATAGATAATGAAATAATTCCATTGCCAGCGCAAACGCCAATTATAGATCCAAGTATTACCTACGGCTATCAAACTACAGTTACCAACTTTAGAGGCTATGCGCCAAATTCACGCAATGGTAGCACTTACATGGTAGTAAATGAAGAAATTAGAATTCCTGTAATGAATACATTTACTACAAGAACATCTAAAAGTAAAATGCTACGTAACCTGCAGCTGGTAGGTTTTACAGATGTAGGTAGCGCTTGGACAAATTTTATTGATGGTCCTACAGAGTTAACCTATCAAGTTAAAAATAATTTTACAGGCGTAGTAAAAGATGTGTATGTACCAAGTACTTTGTTTGGTTATGGATTTGGTTTTAGAACCACGCTTTTGGGTTATTACATCAATGCCAATTTGGGCTGGAATGGTGTAAATAGTAAAAAGCGTTTAAGTGTAGGAATGCAAATGGATTTTTAATCTAAATTTTTTCCAAATCATCTTCTATTTTTCGCAAACCATTTTCGCAAAATTGAATTAACTCCTTAGCTTGTTTTATTTTATCTGCAAGCTCATCCAGCATCAAATTATCATCCTGAATATCTGCTACTATATTTTGCAATTCCAAAAAGGCGTTGCTATAGTTCTGTGTTGTTTTTTTCTTTGCCATTGATAATAGATTTTATTTTTTCAGATTGCAAAACAATTTCAATTTTATCATTGATATTTAATGCAGCTGGATTCGTAATAATTTTATTATTTTTTGTAATAATTGCATAGCCTTTTGCCAAAATGCTTTCTGGGCTGTATGCTTTTATGGTGCTTTTTATTTGCTGCAATTGCATCTTGGCATGGTACAATTTATTCTCTATTGCCAAATTCATTTTATCATGCAGTTGCATAATTTCGTTTTCAAAATAAAAATTATGTTCCACAATATTTGCGGCTACTTTGGTTGGTGTTTTTAAATGCCTAGCCATCATATCCACAATACTTGTATTGCTATCATGGCCAATGCCTGTAAATATTGGCAATGGAAAACCCGCTACCATTTTTGCCAATTCATAATCTTCAAAAGGCGCAAAGTCTATCTGCGAGCCACCACCGCGTACGATTGCTACAACATCATATTGTTGCTGTATTATATGGATTTGTTTTAACTCTTTTAGCATGTTAGCCACAGCGGATTCTCCTTGCACTGTCGTGGCATATATATCTATTTTAAACGCATAACCATACTGATTGTTTTGCATTTCTTGTACAAAATCTCGCTGCCCATCAGAGTTTGGTGCAGTAATTAATGCTATTTTTTGCATTACCAATGGTAAAGCTAGCTGCTGATTGTAGGTAATATATTCGCCATCTATCAATTGCACAATTGATGGGTTTTCTGTTATTAGTCGTAATAATGTTTTTTCTTTTTCTAGAATAATTTTCCCAACTGAGTAAGAATGGTCTATGGCTAATACTTCTACATCTAAACCATAGCGTGCATGAAATCTTATTTTTACTTCGCAAGTAATTTCTAAGCCATTGGCAAAAATTTGTTTGGTTAGTTTTTCAAATTCTTCTATAAATGTATAATTGTGGCTCCAAAAAACTGCTTTCATTTCGGCAATGATAAAGTTGCCTTCTTTTTCAATAAACTTTAAAAAACACCAGCGTTTGTCTGGCATTTTTTTTACATCAGTAATTTCTGCAGTTATCCAAAATGTTTCGCCTGTAAAACGATAATGTATCGCTTCGTCTATTTCGGCAATTAACTCGGATAATTTTAGTTGTGATGGCATTATGCCAAATGTAGCAAATAAAAATTATTCAAAGGAACTGTATCATTAAATTACTTGCTTTCTTTCCCCTCAAATCCTTAAATTTGTGCAATACATTTTTTACAATGAGAAAAATATTTTTACTAGTAGCTGTTAGCATTTTTGTGTCTACTAATTTATTTGCGCAATTGCCTGGTGATACAATTGTTGTTAATTCATTTAATTATGGGCAAACATACAGAGTAGGGGATAGGGATACTGTTTTGCAATTCCCTAATTTACCAGGTATTAGCTTTCAGCGAATATTAATGACCTATAATATGCGTTGTAAAAATGGTGTGGTAGGAAACTTAGTAACACCGCAATCTGTAAATGGATGTGGCGAATGGGATTATAGTTGCAATACATATATTATAGATTCTACTAAAACTGATTCTGTAAAAGCAAAAGGACCTTCCCATGTAATCAGTGCATTTAGTGGCAATACTTTTAACTACACCACCCAACCAACATATACATATTACAATTATACCCAACAGCAAGTTAGTTATGCAGCTACTATTAGCGAAACAAGTGCTACTTTAGGTAATGGCAATCAAACAAGCAATGCTGTATTGCATACACAATTGCAAAATGGTAAATCGCAATATTTATGGACAGCAACAGAGCTTGGTAATGCAGGTTTAACTGCTGGTAATATTACTGGTTTGCAATTGAGTGTAAGCAATGCAGGAAGCGCTGCACAATTTTTAAAAATTAGAATGAAGCATACTACACAAACATCTTTAAGTGCTATTATGCCAGATGTATCTGGTTTTACAGAAGTGTATTTTTTAAATACCACTTTAGTAAATGGTATTAATCAATTTAATTTTTACAACAACTTTGCATGGAATGGTAACGATAATGTTTTGGTAGAATTTAGTTTTAGCAATGCTGCTAATGGTTCAGATAATATTGTATTGAGTGATACGAATACTGCAACATTAGGATTAATATCTACCACAAATGATTATAGTTTTGAATTTGATGGATCTAACAAAATAAATGTAGGTACTGCAAATTTTGCAAGTATTGCAAGTCAATTAACCATTAGCTTTTGGGCAAATGGAAACGTAAATGCATTACCAGCGCAAACTTCAATTTTAGAAGCTACTAATAATAATAATCAACGTGAAGTAAATATCCATTTTCCTTGGAGCAATTCTAACATTTATTGGGATTGTGGTAATGCTACTGGTGGTACAGATAGAATCAACCAACTGGCTACAACACCCCAAATAGAAGGTGTTTGGAACCATTGGGCATTTACAAAAAACACTGCCACAGGTGTAATGAATATTTATCTAAATGGAACATTATGGCTTAGTGGCACTGGTAAAACTATTCCTATTGCTATTACAAATTTGGTTATAGGCACAGGCATTAGTGGCAACTTTCCTTATTTTGGCAAGATAGATGACTTGAGCATTTGGGATACAGAATTAAGCCAGCCTACTATTGCTGCTTGGATGAATAAAACTATCACGAATGCGCATCCAAATTATGCAAACCTACAAGCATATTATACAATGAATGATGGCATAGGCAATACCTGCACAGATGCATCTGCAGTGCCTTCTTTTGGCACTATAATAGGTGGCGCATTATGGAAGGCTACAAAAGGTAAAGACATTTATAAAAATTTTGAAGAAACAAACAACAGACCATTCGTTACTTTCTTACAAGGAGTTTACACGCAATCTACTACTACTATTACTGCAATGGATTCTGCAGTTAATAATGCAAGTTTTATTAAAGAATATGCAGTAACTAACAACAACTATAGCCTAGCATCTACCTATTTCTATTATCAAGCAGGCTACACTTATGTGTATAATGGTGACAATTTACAATTGTTAGATTCTGTATTGATTCCAACTACTGGTACTATCAATATTACACAGTTAAATTATATGAGACGCAGCCCGTCTCGTTTTCAAATCATGAGTTTTGTAACACCTTATGGTAATGGATTAGACCTTGGAGTAAATGGTAAAACATACACATTTGATGTTACAGATTTTGCACCGCTATTAAAAGGAACAAAAAGAATGACAATGGATGCTGGTGGTCAATGGCAAGAAGATATGGATATTAAATTTTTATTTATTGTAGGTACACCACCACGCGAAGCTAAGGATATTACTAACCTTTGGAAAGTAGATGCAGTAGATTATGCAAATATTATGAACGATAATTATTACGAGCCTCGTACTTATGCTATAGACCCAAGTGGCAAATATTTTAAAGTGCGCACTGTTATTTCTGGCCATGGCCAAGAGGGCGAATTTATACCAAGATATCATTTGTTTAATATCAATGGAGGTGCAGATGAATTCAGCTGGCAAGTGCTAAAAGGTTGTGCAGAAAATCCTGTATATCCACAAGGTGGAACATGGGTGTATGACAGAGCAGGATGGTGCCCTGGTATGGCTACCGATATACAAGAAAATGATATCACACCTTATGTAACACCTGGCACTAATGCTATAGTTGATTACAATATTACCACGGCTAGTGGCGATAGTAGATATTGGGTAAGTAATCAGTTGGTAACATACGGAGCTGCAAACTTTACTATAGACGCCTCTATCATAGATGTAAAAAATCCATCAAAGAAAATTGAATATGCTCGCAATAATGCAATATGTGGCAGACCAATAGTTACCTTAAGAAATTCTGGAAAAACTCCGCTTACTAGCGCTGTGATAGACTATTGGGTAAATGACCATTCGCCAAAAGAAAGTTTTACTTGGACAGGCAATTTAGCATTTATGGAAACGATTGATGTTACATTGCCATATAACGATAACTTATGGGGTGGTGTAAAAGGTGCGATAGGAAATGTGTTTCATGCAGAAGTAAGAAACCCAAATGCTGGTACAGATGAATATGCATTAAATAATAAATTTAATTCTGCATTTGACATCACAGGGGTAGTACCAAGTAATTTTATTATTTGGTTTAAAAGCAATAATGATAATTTTATTAATAGTTACGAATTAAGAAACGGAAATGGCGACTCTATTTTTGCAAGAAATTTAGTTCCGGCTAATACACTATACAAGGACACATTTAAATTAGCAGTTGGCTGTTATCAATTAATAATAAAAGATGCAGGAGAAGATGGATTAAGTTGGTGGGCAAACTCTGCTCAAGGTTCAGGATTTTGTTATATAAAAAAAGGAAATGGTACAACAATGAAGGTATTTAATCCTGATTTTGGTAAATCTATAGTATATAATTTTACAATTGATTTTCCAATGAAGTACGAAGATATTTACAAAGAGCATCTAATAACTCTTTATCCAAATCCTGCGCATCAACAATTTACTATAGAAGCAGCATATATACAACAAGCTAAGGTAGCAGTGTATAATACATACGGACAATTGGTGCAAGTACCATTTATAGTGCAGCCTAACAAGCTAATTTTTAATAGTAGTAATTTGGCAGCGGGTGTATATTCTGTATTAGTAAATGATGTAGATGGTAATGTGCAAACCATGAAGGTAATAGTAGAGTAAAAGGAAATTTGCTTCACCGTAGATAGCCATATATAATTATCTACTCCACAATTTTCAGGGTCAGGGCTTATTTGTGATTATAAATAAACTTAGTTGAAATACTCCTAATGAATATTTTATTGCCATCATTAAACAAACTGTTGTAATACAGATGCGTTGATTGCAAAAATGAATAGGCGGTTTAGGTTTGGTAACTATACAAAAGAAAAGCACCTAACGTTTCTGCTAGATGCTTTCTGTAAATTTATATCGTCTTAAACTGTTCTATTTTACCATTGCCCAATAATGAGCTTTCTTTGGCATGTGCCTGATTTTTGCACTCTGTATCTTTCTAATGCAGTATTTATAATACTTTGTAATTTATCTACAGAAGTATCTGTCTATTGCGCATAAGTTGTAATACCTGCCTCGTTAATTAATTCTCCAATTTTGGATCAATTCCGTCTGCTTCAGTTAAGTCGTCATGTTTTATTTCTACTATTGGAGCTTCCTCCACTATGGGTTCAGCTACTGTAACAGGAGCTTCTTCTACTTTAGGTTCTTCAACTACTGGAGCAGCTTCAACTGGCTTAGGTGCCTCTATTGCTGCAGCCATTTCTATTGGTTCTACTTCTTTTACTTTTACGCTAGTATTGCCTACAGCCATTGCCAATTTTGTTTTGTCGTCTTCTAGCTTATTGATGGTAGCTTCCGCAAATTTTATTCTACTTCTTAACTCAATAATTTCTGCACTATTTTTTGCATTTGCTTCGTTTACTGCAGCATTGATAGCTAATTTATTTAACTCTGTTGCTTTGTCTACTCTTTCTTGATTAGCTTTTAAAACCATTAATTCTGTTTCTAATGCTTTTACTTTTTCGCGGCTAAATTCGTCTGTTTTTTCTGCTTTAGGTGCAGCTAATTGGCTAATGGTTTTAGGACCATTTTTGTATCTATCTATTTCTACTTGCAAGTTGCTAGATGTCATGCGTGCAGAATCTAAATCTTTTTCTAATTTATCAATACGCTTTTGCATCGCTCCTGTATCGCTGCTATTTAATTGTGTTAATAATCTGGTACGCTCCCCATTTGCATTTTCAAAATCGCTTTTGAATTTCTCAGCTTCTGCTTTAGAAGCATCTAATGCTTTAGCCAACCCTTCTATACGTACTTTAGAAGTTTCTAATTCGCTATTTAAAGTAGTAGCTTCTTTAGCTCTGCTATTGGCAGCATTTACTTCTGCTTCTATTTTTAATTTAGCCTCATTGCTTGCTTTTACTTCTTCCTTTAAATTTTTAATTTTATTGTGCAAGCTTTCTACTTCTGCAGCAGTAGCACCAACAGCTACTACAGCCGCTGCACCTAATGCCGTATTGTTATTGTCTGATTTATTACTTTTCTTATTAGCGGCAACACTTAACTTAGCGCTGCGTTCTTTTTCTTTGGCAAGATCTGCTGTTATTGCATTGTATTTGCTTTCCCACTCGTTATTTGCGCTGCTGCTTCCGCCACCCGTATACTTTTTTAGCAGCCAGCCTAATAGACCTGCGCCTAATACTACCAATAAAATTGGCAAAAAGTTATCCATGCAAAACATAGATGCGATGATAATTGTTTTCATAATTTGTATTTTTTATTTTAATTTAATTAAGGTTTGTATTATTTAGAGATTTGAACCCGAACTCTTCTGCTTTGTGTGCGTTTGGTATCTGATGCTTGTGAATTCATCATAATTTGCTGCAAAAAATTTGTTCCGATTTTTCGATTGGAAAATTAGTGAATGTTATTTATTTCTGCAAATGAATTGCGCTTGTGCGGCCTTATTTGTTGATAAGTTAATAAGTATTGCTTTAGTGTGGAACCCTACAAAAACCCTTTTATCCATTATTTTTGTAACATGAACATCTTTGCGTTACTACAAAAAGGAAAAGAAGAAAAAAAAGCAAATGAAAAGTATTTACAGTGGTTAAAAAGAAAGCATCCTCCAAAGTTAGATATAACTATTCAGCATATACATGATGTTGTTTTTGAAAAAATAGATTGCTTGCACTGTGCGAATTGTTGCAAAACTACTAGCCCAATATTTTATCCAAAAGATATAGAGCGCGCAGCAAAAGCATTGCGAATGAAGGCTGTAGATTTCGAAAAAAATTATTTACGTATAGACGAGGATAAAGATTTTGTGCTGCAAAACAGTCCTTGCCCTTTTTTGATGGAAGATAACGCATGTTCTATATACGAAAGTAGGCCAACAGCTTGTAGAGAGTATCCCCATACCAATCGTAAAAATTTTGTACAAATTACAGAGTTAACCTATAAAAATACATTGGTTTGTCCTGCAGTAGTAAAAATTGTAGATGAATTAAAAGAGGTGTACCATGCTTAAAAATGGCAACAGTGCAATTTACCAAATTCGCCAAGTAGCCATTAAATTATAACCAAAAATGGTGCTTTTGTCTCCTGCGCCATAGTTAGCAATATAAATTGGCGCAATAGTTTTGAGTACTTTTGCATTTAATATTGTTTTGCCTTGTAT
Source organism: uncultured bacterium (assembly GCA_903921675.1). Taxonomy (GTDB): domain Bacteria; phylum Bacteroidota; class Bacteroidia; order Chitinophagales; family Chitinophagaceae; genus CAIXQW01. The sequence continues at coordinate 15,091 of CAIXQW010000277.1, forward strand.
GCGCCACCCAAGCATAAATCGTTTGGTAATAGCCATTCTAAAGCCTGCATCCAATTCTGCGAAATGAGCCACATTGGTATTAGCCGGTGTTATGCCAGTTGTGGTTCCCCAAATATCAGAAATTGTATAGGTTGCTTCTCCAACTCTATTGAGTGCAAAGCCATAGCCGAATCCTATAAAGGCATTGTCCATATCTTTATCGCTAATAAATGGGAACAAACTTTTTGCATAGCCAACTAAAACGCCACTGCTTTGGCTGCTGTATTGCAAAGCAGTGCTAGAAAATTTCGCATTGGCAAAGCCTACATTGGCAGTTATCCAATTTTTATTTTTCAAAAATAATTCTGCGTATGTTTCTATGCGCAATCTATTAGAATCTAATAAATTGTAAACGAGTTTTGCTGCATCTATTCCTACAAAAAGTGCTTTAGGTTGACTGTTTGCAAACAATGCGGAAGTTTTTACTTTGGCAATAAAACTTTTGTTTTTAACAACAGTGTCTATTGGCGCTTTGGTGCTATCTATAGTAGATGTATTTTGTGCATTTGCAATATTTACAAAACACAGAATACAAATAATATTAATAATATACTTGAAGGTGCTTTGCATTGATATTATCGGAAATAAGTGGTTGAATAATTTCTATTTTTTTTACAGCTACATGAGAGCTACGTGCAGATTGTAATGTGTAGTAATAATTATAGCCACATTCTTTAGATACAAAATTTGCTGTTCTTGTATAATTTAATTTTATTGTATCAAAGATGGCCTTAGCGCTATCTGCCGCTATTAAAAATTGCATACTATCTGCAGTGCTATTTAGCGTGAATCGCATCGCACTTACATTATCATTGATTAAACCAAAGGTTTCAAATAGTAAAATAGGCTTTAGCAAAACAGTATCTTTTGCTTTTAAGCTATCATTTAAAGTTTTAAAATCCACTCTGGCACCAATAGTGGCATATTGCAAGCAAGTTGCTTCTTTGTTGCAAGCGCTAAATACCAACATAGCAAAAATGCCACCCAATAGCCAATAATATTGTATAGTATTTTTACCCATTTAGTTGTGGAAATAATTCGTAATACACACGCATTGCTTGTTGTAGATGGCGTACATGATGATTGACACAAAAACGCAAAGTATCACCAAGATTGATGGTTACAAATGGCATAATACTAATGCTAACTTTTGCTTTGTTTACATTATAGGCATCTGCTTTTGCAAATACTTCTTTGTATTCTTTTTGTTGATTGAAAAAATCTTGCAGCACAGTTTCTTGCATGTTGATAAGCATTGGCTGCTTTGTTTTAGGTGCTTTCATTTTATCGAACTCACCTTTTTTATTTGGCAACATACTATTAGCTATTCTATTGCCAAGCCAAGAACTTTTGTAAATGGTATCGTAGTCTTGCCATTTGTTCTTGTCGGTCATGGCCTCATTGATGTGTGGTAAATAATATTTATCATATAGGTTTAGATGTAGCAAACATTCTGCAATGCTCCATCCGCCATTTTTTGGTTTAGCACAAAGTTGTTCAAAACTTAATTGAAAAAACAATCGAGCATCCTGCAATACTTTTTCTGTTTTGTCTTGCAGGTCTTGTAATAACACTCTTGTAGGCACTGTCATCATACGCAGACTGTAAAGATAAGATAGTGTCATTAAAAATGAAGTATTATTGATAATGTTATGATATATTTTTGTTTTACATATTCTAAATCATATGCTACTGCTTGTTTTGATGGGTATAAATTGTTTGCTATTTTAAAATAAGCAATTGTTGAATCAACTTACCTTCGCCTCACTTTACCATTTTATTTATTTGGATGAAAAAAATAAAATTTTTCTTTTTAATAACTATACTATTACTAGCAATTGTAGCAGTATCTCAAACATTTTTTACCTCTAAAAAATATCCACGTGGTAGTTTTGCTAGTCCTGTAAAAATACCATTATCCTTAGCAGGTAATTTTGGAGAATGCAGACCCAATCATTTTCATAGTGGCCTAGATGTGCGCACCAATAAAGTTGAAAATATTCCTATTTATGCTATTGGCGATGGCTATGTAAGCCGTGTAAAAATAGAAGCTGGTGGCTTTGGAAATGCAATTTATATTACACATGCAAATGGTTTTGTAAGTTTGTATGCACATTTGAATTTGTTTTGGCCAGGCTTAGAAAATCATATTCGTTTTAATCAATACAAGCAAAAATCTTGGAAGATAGATATGACATTTTTGCCACACGAATTTCCTGTGCGCAAAGGACAGTTTATTGCTTTTAGTGGCAATACGGGTAGCAGCCAAGCACCACATTTACACATGGAAATTAGAGATGCTAAAACAGATAAACCACTTAATGGATTATTGTTTTACAACATGCCAGATAGTAAAGCGCCATTGCTAAAAAAATTGGCAGTGTATGATGCCAATAGAAGCATTTATGACCAGTTACCAAAGCAATTTGTATGTACAAAAAAAGGAACTAGTTATGTAACTGCTACAGATACAATCATTATCAATTCAACCAATACTGCATTTGGCATTGTAGCAGATGATCCTATGGAAGGTGCATTAGGTGTGCTTGGCGTATACGAAGTAAATATGTATGTAGATGGTAATGCATATTTTGGATGGCAGTTAGATAATATTGGCTACGAAGAAACGAGGTACATGAATGCACAAGCAGATTTTAGAGTAAAGAAAAACGGAGGACCTTGGATTCAATTGTGTTATCAGCAAGTAGGGGATCAATTGAATATTTATAAAAAATTTAATACGCAAAACGGAAGAGTAAACCTTGCAGATGGGAAAGCGCATGCGATAAAAATGATTGTAAAAGACGTGGTTGGTAATGCAAGCGAACTGAAATATTGGGTACGTAGTAATGTAAGCAGCACCTATGTAAGAAATTATGTATTGAAAGCAAACCAGGTGAATAAATATGATGATGGTAATATTGCATTTACAATGCCTAAAGAAATATTGTACGATGATGTGCCATTTAGTGGTGCTGTAAAACCATGCGCCAATCCATACTCGCAATTGTATCAAGTACATTTTAGTGATGTGCCTCTGCATACTTATTTTGATGTAAAGCTCAAACCAAAAACTACCATACCCGCATCATTAGCTGGCAAAGTAGCAGTAGTAAGGTATCCTTATGGCAAAGACACCGATAAAAAAGGAAAAGCCGCAAAGCTAGAAGGAGCTTGGGTTGTAGCTAATGTGCGCGACTTTGGTACTTACGAAATTGTAATAGATCAAACTGTTCCCTCGCTAACATGTAACATTACAAATAATGGGAAATTATCTACCAATAAAATTGTATGCACCAGCAAAGACGAAACAACAAGTGTAGAAAAATTTATTGGAAAAATAGATGGGCAGTGGGTGCGATTTGTGCAAAAAGGAAATAGTTTTACTTACGAAGTAGATGAACATTGTAAAGCAGGTAAGCATCAATTAGAGATAAATAGTATTGATGAAAATGGCAATACAAAAGTAAGTAGTATTGCATTTGAAAAGTAGAGGTAAGAAGCAATATGTGAGTATTAAGTATCAAGATATTAGTATCAAGTATCAAGATTTGAGTATTAAGATGAGTTGAATAAAATTATTTAATAAAATAACCATAAAAATAAATAAAGTACGATGCTAACAAAAGGAAAAAAAGCACCAGCTTTCTCTGCCCCAAATCAGGATGGAGAAATAGTATCATTAAAAGATTATTTAGGAAAAAAAGTAGCTATATATTTTTATCCAAAAGATGATACACCTGGCTGCACAGAACAAGCTTGCAACATTCGTGATAATATGAGTGGACTAAAAAAGACAGGAATAGAAATTATTGGCATTAGTGTAGATGATGTAAAAAAACATAAAAAATTTGAACAGAAGTACGAATTGCCATTTACATTAATAGCCGATGAAGACAAGAAGATTGTAGAAAAATACCAAGTTTGGGGCGAAAAAAAAATGTATGGCAGAGTCTATATGGGAATTTTTAGAACTACCTATTTGATAAACGAAAACGGAGAAATTGTACGTGTAATTGAAAAGGTAGATACCAAAAACCATACTGCACAAATACTAGAAGGATTCGGACTATAGGTAATTTTAATCTAATGTTTTTGTGAATTTAAATGTATGGAAAAACAACAATTATTTATACATTTTGATTGTTTTCGGGTCTTCCAACTATTGTGATGTCATGTAATAAAATGCCAACACTATCTATAGATATTTGTAATAGAATTGATAGTAAATTTAGTACTGACGTAAATGTAGTGGCGCAAATCAAATGTTCCATTGCACACCGCCAAGATTTTGCTGTAGCTGGTGGAACTTTTACTAACAGGTTTGAAATTAATGATAGCGCAATCAAATAATGTGTTGATTGAAAGATGGTTGCCCAAATAATTTAAGTTTTAAAAAATGCCCAAATGAAAACCCCAGAATTAAACAAATTAACATTTGTGCCTTTGTGACAACATCTCTATTTGATTTTAATTATACTAAATTGTATAAAAATACATAGCTTTTACAAGCTAGCATTCATAAAAAATCATAGATTTGCAAACTTATGACAGCAAGAGAACAACTCAAATATATACAATACACTTTTATTCAAAAATTGCGTGAACTGGACCCTAATACCAAACCAGTATTTGGCAAAATGAACCCTCATCAAATGGTAGAGCATTTTACTTGGGCTGTTAATATTGCCAAAGGCGATGTAAAAGTGCCTGTAATTAACCAAGATGAAGTATTAGAAAAAGCATATCGCTTTATGATGAGTGATGCGCCTTTCCGTGATAATACACCAAATAGTTTATTGCCAGATGAGCCACAAGCCCCAACTGCACCAAGTATGGGTGATGCAATAGATAATTTAGAAGATGCTTTAGAAGCATTTGTAGATAGCTACAAAGGCCCAAATGCAGAGCCAAACCGCAGAGTACTAAATTCTTTTTTTGGAGAATTAAGTTATTACGAGCAAGTACATTTGCTTTACAAACATGCCAATCACCATGCTAGACAGTTTGGATTGTAAAATATACATCATAAAATAGTTTTTAAAAAGGTAGGAAGTTTTCCTGCCTTTTTTTATTGGTGCCTTTGTGATGAAGGCTCAAAAAAGTAGAAAAATGAATGGAATATATGCCTAATATCTCATCAACCTCTCCACACATTCTCCCATTCTGCTTTTTGCACTAAATTGTTCTTCAAGTGGTATTGCAAATGGTACAGGTGTATCCAAGCTTGCACATCTAATAATTGGTGCATCTAAATCGCTAAAGCAATGCTCTGTAATCCATGCGCTAATTTCGCCACCAAGGCCACCAATCAAGGTGTCTTCGTGTAGCAATAAAACTTTGCCAGTTTTTTGCACAGCTTCTTTAATAGCATCGTAGTCTAATGGCAACAAAGTGCGCAAATCTAAAATGCCAATACTTATTTCGGGGTGTTGTGCTGCATAGGCTAAAGCCCAATGTACACCTGCTCCGTATGTAATTATACTAATGTCATAGCCTTGTGCTGCCCAAGCTGCTTTACCAATTGGTATATTGTAATAACCATCTGGCACCATACCACTTACACTTCTGTATAATGCTTTGTGCTCAAAAAACAAGATTGGATTAGGGTCTTCAAAGGAGCTAATCAAAAGCCCTTTGGCATCATGCGGATTGCTAGGATATACTACTTTAAGGCCAGGTGTTTTTGTAAACCAAGCTTCATTACATTGGCTGTGGAATGGCCCTGCACCAACGCCTCCGCCTGTAGGCATGCGCACTACAACATCGGCCTTTTGGCCCCAGCGGTAATGCATCTTTGCTAGGTTATTAATTATTTGATTGAAGCCTACAGTTACAAAATCTGCAAACTGCATTTCCATCATACTTTTTTTATTCATCAGGCTAAGCCCAAGTGCACTACCTACAATTGCGCTTTCGCAAAGAGGTGTATTGCGTACTCTATCTTTGCCAAATTTTTCTACAAAACCTTCTGTTACTTTAAATGCTCCACCATACTCTGCTATGTCTTGCCCCATCAATACTAAGTCTGGAAATTTTTGCATGCATTCATCTAGTGCATCGCTAATGGCATTGATTAATTTTTTTTCTTGCAAAGTACCAGTTGGATTTTGTAAAACAAATTCGTGTGGTGCATACACATCATTTAGTTCTTCTGCAATATTTGGCACAATAGGAGCTGCTTCAAACCCTGCTGCTACACTTTCGTCAATGGTTTGTTTGAAGGCAGTGCGAATAGATTCAATATCTGCAGTTGTTATTATTTTATTTTCTAATAAATAATTTTCGTAATTGCTTAATGGATCTTTTTTACTCCATTCTTCAAATAATTCTTTTGGTACATATTTTACACCACTTGCTTCTTCGTGGCCACGCATTCTAAAGGTTATGCATTCTAGCAACACGGGTTTTTGCTCTGTAATGCAATACTCACGCAACTCTTTAATGGTATTGTACACTTCTAAAATATTATTGCCATCTATAGTTACAGCCTTCATGCCATAGCCAATTCCTCTGTCTGCAAGGTGCTCGCAAATAAATTGTTCTTTGGTAGGAGTGCTTAAGCCATATCCATTATTTTCTATAATAAAAATTGTAGGCAAGCCCCAAACAGCTGCTACATTTAATGCTTCATGAAAATCACCTTCGCTAGTACCACCGTCTCCACAAAAAGAAATAGATATTTTTTTGTCTTTATTTAATTTATGTGCTAATGCAATGCCATCGCCAATTGCCATTTGTGGCCCAAGGTGGCTAATCATTCCGCAAATATGATGGGCCGCATTGCCAAAATGAAAACTGCGCTCCCTGCCTTTGCTATAACCATCTTTGCTGCCTTGCCATTGTTTGAATAATTTTTCTAAAGGCATTTTGCGGCTAGTAAAAACACCTAAATTTCTATGCATCGGCATTATCCATTCATCAGCATCCAAAGCCATAGTAGTACCTACTGCAATTGCTTCTTGCCCAATACCACTAAACCATTTACTAATTTTTCCTTGACGCAATAGCAACAACATTTTCTCTTCAATCATTCTTGGGAATAATAGTTGTTTGTATAGTTCTATTAATTGCTCTGCTGTTAAATTATTTCTTTGGTATTGCATAAGGTGGCAAAGGTAGTAGTATTCCATTTTTTATTGACAAAATAATGCCACAAAAAAAGGTGAAACTAACGAATAGTTTCATCCCATTATAGTAACGGTTTAATTGTATTATTTTATCAAAACTATACTAAAAGTATATTTTGGGTATCTACCCATATATGATGCTAGGTGTACTTGTATACCAAAATTGCCTATATCACCTGCATTACTTGCACCAATAACACTATTGGTGTGTCATTTGGTAAATGTTGTTGATTGTAAAGCGGATACTCATGTTTTTATAGATTATTATGTAAAGTACTAGAATTCAAATCTATATTCCTAGGTAGTAATTTTAGAATAAAAAAATTATCATTTTTCTTTTAAAAACAATTTTTCTCCAGCTACTATTTTGATTTCCATATCGTTTTCTCGAGGTGGAATAGGGCAACTATAACCTTCGCCAAATGCGCAATACGGATTATATGCTTTATTAAAATCTATGATTAATTGATTATTTTTGATATCCGCCATTTTAAAATCTAAATATCTACCACCACCAAATGTAGCGATGTTGTTTGTAGCATCTGTAAATGGTAAAAATAAATAGTCTTCCATTCCTTCTTTTTTTAATAGGTTCTCACTTTGATAAATAAATAAGGAATATTGCTCGCCATGCAGCATAAAAGTTACCTTGCCATATTTATAATAATGTTTTTCTATACCACTATGTGTTTGCATCATAAAGCCTTTTTTATCTTTTACTTTTTTGAAAGTAGCTGTCACACGATAGCTTTCATTGGCAGCATAAAAATCTAAGTATTTAAAATCAACTCTTTTTAATGGGCTGCGTGGGTCGTTTAAAAATTCTTGCTTGTAATCGTCTCTAAATTTTTCTATTTGTTCAGCATAAGTTTGTGCGCCTGCTGCGTAACTTATACATGCAAAAATAAAAGCCGTGAGTAAATTTTTCATGCAACAAAAATACTCTATTTCAAGGAATTTATTATTTTTACTTCATGTGCAAACAAGTGCCTTCTCTCCGCTTATTTTTTCCTTTTTTATTGGGTATAATTATTTGGCATGCAGGATTGCAGGAAGTTCCATTAAGCATATATTTAACTTGTGTAATTTTATTCGTAGTAGTGTTTTCCATTTTGCAAATGCGTGCTGCATTTTCTAAGTATAAATGGAATTGGGCAAATGGCGTAGTAGTTAGTTTATTGTTAGTATTTGGGGGTTGGGGTATATGCAAATTGCAACAAACCCAACTTCATCCATTGCATTACAGCCAACTGATTGGAGATAGTTGCGTAGTAAAAGCAGAAATTGTGGAAGCTTTAGTGCAAAAACCAAAATCTTATAAAACAATTATTCAAATTCAATCTTATTTAAAAAATGAAAAAGAATTCCAAGTAATAGGAAGTGCTTACGCATATTTTACAAAATGTGATACTGCACCAAATTTATTACCAGGTACTAAAATTGTGTTGCAAGCAAAGCCAATTTTACTAAAACCAAATGGAAATCCTGGCGAGTTTAATTATGCAGAGTATAGTTTGCATAATGGTATTACACATTCCTTTTTCCTTACTCCCAATCAATATGTAGTTGCACAAAAAAGTAGTTTTAGCTTGTCTTCTTTTTTTACAATTTGTAAAATGAATTGTTTAGCAATTATTAAAAAATATATTACTCATGCAAAGGCTATAGGGATTGCTGAAGCATTATTGGTAGGGGATAGAAATGATATTGATGCAGATACTTGGGATGCTTATCAGCAAACAGGTATTGTACATATTATTGCAATTAGTGGTATGCATTTAGGTATATTTTATTTGCAATTATTACCATTGCTTTTGCATATGCCATTTTGCAAGAAGCATGAAAAACTGACCATATTTTTTTGTTTATTAACCATGTGGTTTTTTAGTGCAATGATTGGCATGCCAGCTAGTGTAATGCGTGCCGCATTTATATTTACTTTTATTGGTTTTGGTAGAATTTTTGCAAAAAATAGCGACCCATACAACTCGCTTATTATATCAGCATTTTTTCTATTGGTTTATCATCCTAATTGGATTTTAGATGTGGGATGCATATTGAGTTATGCTGCAATATTTGGAATATTATTATTTGCAAAACCAATTGAACAACTTTTTTATGTATCAAATAAATGGGGGCAAGAATTTATAAAAACAATTGCAACTACACTTAGTGCGCAAATATTTACGATGCCTATTTGCTTGTTTTATTTTCATCAATTTCCATTAGGCTTGCTAGTGTCTAATATGCTAGCTATACCAATTACTTTTATAGTGTTGTATGTAGAAATTGGCATTTTAATATTTAGCCTAGTGCCACTTATTGCTAAAGCATTAGCTTGGATTTGTACTAATTTAATTTTATTTTTAAATAGCACTATCCAATGGATGAGTAGCATTCCTTATTTTAATATTCAGCATATTCAAATTTCTTATGCGCAACTCTATTTATTAATGGCTGCAATGATAATTTATTCTTGGGCTATTTTAAGGAAGCATGGCAAGTCATTATTACTTGGTACAGCTTGTTTGGTTGCCTATTGGATTATACATTTTCAAAGTAATTATCTATCTATGCAACAACATAAATTGATTGTGCATCATGCTGCAAAAAAGTCGATTGTCCAGATTTTTGATAAAAATAATTATACGATTCTTTCAAAAGATACCATAGAGGCTGGCGATGTAAAAAATATATTACAACCTGCTCAACAATTGTATAGAGCAAATGATGCGATGCTTATAAATTCCCAACAAAACGAAGTATGTGTATTTGCGCGTTGTAATAGTCAGTCTATTCTTATTATCAATCATGCAATTGCACAATTACCAAATACTATGGCAATAGATTACTTAATTCTAAGCCATAATGCTAAAATACCTTTACAACAAATTAAAAATCAGTTTGCGCCAAAACACTTGATAATAGACGGTTCTAATAGTTTGTGGAAAATTGAACAATGGAAAACAGAAGCCAAAGAATTACATTTGCAACTCTTTATTACAGCGCAACAAGGAGCATTTGTAGCTAATTTGTAAGGAGAAAATTTTTTAAAAAAGTAAATCTAGCATGAGCAAAAAAATTCAAAGCGCATTAATTTCTGTTTTTTATAAAGATGGATTGGATAATATTATTAAATTATTACACCAAAATAATATTACCATATACAGTACTGGTGGTACACAAGCATTTATAGAATCGCTAGGTGTAACTTGTGTGCCGGTAGAAGATTTGACTAGCTATCCTAGTATTTTAGGAGGAAGGGTTAAAACCTTACATCCAAAAATATTTGGTGGAATTTTAGGAAAACGAAATGATGATGTGCATGTGCAAGAAATGAAGGAATACCATATTCCAGAATTGGATTTAGTGATTGTTGATTTATATCCGTTTGAAGAAACCGTAGCTACAACCTCCGAAGAAAAATTAATTATTGAAAAAATAGACATTGGTGGTCCTAGTATGATACGTGCTGCGGCTAAAAATCATGCTGATGTTGCAGTAATTGCCAGCAAAGATGATTATGTAAGCTTAGAAAATATTTTAGCAACCCAGCATGGAGAAACAACAATGGAACAGCGCAAGCATTTTGCTTTGCGTGCATTTCAGGTGGTAGCGCAGTATGATATTGCGATTGCAAATTGGTTTTTAGGCAAGCCTCATAATAATGTTTTAATCAATGCTGTTAATGGCAAAGAGCAGGTATTACGTTATGGCGAAAACCCGCATCAAAATGCAAATTTTGTAGGCGATGTCAATCAATTATTTACGCAACTACATGGCAAAGAATTAAGCTATAATAATTTAGTAGATGTAGATGCAGCTATGCAATTGATACAAGAATTTACTACGCCAACATTTGGCATTATCAAGCATACCAATACATGTGGTGTTGCATGCAGAGATGCCATACATGCTGCATGGGATGCAGCATTGGCAGGCGATCCAGAGAGTGCATTTGGTGGTGTATTGGTTTGCAATGGCCAAATCGATGAAGCAACAGCAACTGCAATAAGCGAAATATTTTTTGAAGTATTGATAGCAAATTCATTTACACCAGAAGCACTTGTTATTTTGCAAAAAAAGAAAAACAGAATTTTATTGCAAAGAAATGCAGATGCAGTTTTACCTATGCATAGTATTAAAACTGTTTTAAATGGATTGCTTAGTCAAGATAACGATGAAGGCAACTATACCACCTGGACAGAAGTAGGTGGCAGAAATTGCACAGATAGCGAAAAAGAAAATTTAGCGTTTGCAAATATTGTGTGCAAACATTTAAAAAGCAATGCTATTGCCTTAATAAAAGACAAGCAATTAATTGGTAAAGGCTGTGGACAAACATCTCGTGTAGATGCGCTAAGATATGCTATAGAAAAAGCTGGACAATTTAAATTTGATTTACATGGTGCAGTACTAGCAAGCGATGCATTTTTTCCTTTTGATGATTGCGTAAAGCTAGCACATGCTGCAGGAATAGAAGCGTTTATACAACCAGGTGGCAGTATGCGCGATGAGGATAGCGTAAACTATTGCAAGCAAAATAATTTAGCAATGGTAATGACTGGACAGAGACATTTTAAGCATTAAAATTTTAATCCTACATTGAATCGAAAATAACGATTATAATAGTTTGAATAATATCCTTCTCCTACTAATTGAGTAAGTCCTAATTTATAATCTGTGCTTAATAATATCTCATTTTTTTTTAATGGTATAATAATACCAGTGCCGATACTTGGACCCACAGAGAATACTTTTGCAAAGTTTTTGTTTGTAAATGGAACATTTTGATACGACACTAAAGTAATTGGTGAAATTCCTGATTCGTAACCTTTTTTTTGCGAATAGAAATTGCAATCTACGTAAGTACCCAATTCTAAAAATAATTGCTTGGTTTTACCAAATAAAAATCTTTGTGTTACTGGCATAGAAATACTATGAATGCTACTAGATATATTATTAGAAGAGGAGAAGTGGCTATTTGTTTCTTGGCTTTTTGTTTGCCTAGATAAGTTATATTCAAAGCCTATAGTTGTAGAAAAATGTTTTTTGTTTTTACTAGCACTATAAATACCAAAACCTAATCCAAATGCGCTTTTGGCAACATTTTTTGCAGTTGTGGTTTTATTAAAACTACCCCTTATTTCGTTAAAAGGATTATTGGGATTGCTTGCAATTAATTGGCATGTAAATAAAATAAAAATTGATATAATTAATAAAACTTTCATAAGATAAATATTAATATTAAAGGTAATAGAAGATTGATATACAATTGCAATCTTTATGTCATATTTAAGCATTAAAATTAAATAGGCTTACTTTGTATAAATAACATATTCATGAAAGTAACAGTAAACAAAAATATCATTTTAATTCCATGCATTTTTGGCTGTATTGTATTAGGCAGTTTGCCCACATTGTTTAGTACAGAAGCACTGCAAAATTGGTTTCCAACCATTAATAAACCAAGCTGGAATCCACCTAATTGGCTGTTTGGGCCTGTTTGGACCATATTATTTTTAATGATGGGGGTTGCGCTTTGGCAAATTATAATTTCAGAGCACCCACTAAAAGCAAAGGCATTGCAATGGTTTACTATTCAGTTTATTTTAAATATGCTGTGGACTATTTTGTTTTTTACTTTGCATTCGCCAGGTGCTGCATTTATAGAAATAATTTTTCTATGGTTATCTATCAATTATACCA
>CAIXQW010000278.1 GCA_903921675.1 uncultured bacterium
GAGAAGTTGTAAAAAATAACTTTACATTTTATCATACAGGATTGGCAAAAAAAAATACACAATCTCAGCTGCTAAATTTTAATATAGAAATAAATAAAAAAGGTAATTTCCCATTAGCTCAAAATTGGCTAATGGCTTTTCAGCAGTTAGTAACTTTTATTAATACTACTACTGAAGAAAAAAAAGTAATATTTTTTGATGAATTACCATGGATGGCAACTACAGACTCCGATTTTATGGAAGCTTTAGAGCATTTTTGGAATCATTATGCAAGTGCTAGGAAGGATATTTTATTAATTGTTTGCGGTTCTGCAGCTTCATGGATAATAAAAAATTTATTAAACAATAAAGGCGGTTTGCATAATAGAGTTACAGAAAGAATTAAAATTCAGCCATTTGATTTAGCCGAATGCAGAGAATATTTTAAAGAAAAAAATGCAGCATTTACCAAATATCAATTAGTACAATTATATATGGCAATTGGCGGCATTCCATTTTATTTAGATATGGTAGATATATCTAAAAGTGTAGCTCAAAATATTAATGATTTATGCTTTACAGAATTAGGAATGTTGCAAAAAGAATTTGAAAATTTATATGCTTCATTGTTCAAAAATCCTAAAAAACATTTAAGTATTATTAGAGCATTGGCAACCAAACAAAAAGGATTGCAAAGGGATGAATTAATAAAATTGGCAAAACTGTCAAATGGAGGAACCACATCTGATACCCTATTAGAATTAGAACAAAGTGGATTTATAAAAATTTACCAGTCATTTGACAAAAAACAAAGAGGAAAAGTATATCAACTAATAGATTTTTATAGTTTGTTTTATTTGAGATTTATAGAGGTTCAAAATAATATTGATGAAAATTATTGGTTACATAATTTGGACTCACCAGAGGTTAGAACTTGGAGTGGCTATGCATTTGAGCAAGTTTATTTAGTTCATTTACCAATGATAAAAAAGGCATTAGGCATCAATGGTATGCATACGCAAGCAAGTGCATGGTATGGTAGTTTTAATAATGATAAAGCGCAAATAGATTTACTAATAGATAGAAAAGATGGTGTAATAAATATTTGCGAAATAAAATTTTCTAATAATGAATTTTTAATTACTAAAAAATATGCACAAGAAATACGAAAAAAAATAGGTGTTTTTGTAAATAATACAAATACAAAAAAAGCAATTTACTTTACATTAATTACAACCTATGGTGTAGTAAAAAATGAATACGCATTGGACCAGGTACAGAATGAGTTAACGATTAATGATTTGTTTTAAATCTCTCTTAAAATAAATTCTTTACAAACTCTAATACTTTTAATACCACAGTGTTAGTAGCTGCTGTGGTTTGCTCTTGCACTGTATTGCTGATTGGATTATCTAATGCTATAGCATTGATGCCAAAAAACATTTGTCCATGCAATAAAAAGGTAATGGCTAAAATAGAAGTGTAGGCAACAGTTGCTTTTTTTAGCTTGCTAAATAATGTAGATTTTGCATTTGCATAAGCAGTTACACATAGGGTAGCTAATACAAAAAGGCCAAGTATTACAAAATGATTCCCATTTATTTGTTGCGCAAAAGATAACATAGCTATTTAATTTTTATAAAGTAAAAACATTTTTTTGGATTAGTGATATTAAATTTCTTAAAATTATATTAATCCCAACTTACGCGATAGGATTTAAGGAGCGAAAAAACTAGCGTGTTAGTTGGATTTACCCCGATTTAGTATTTGTTATCATTTCTTTTCTTGTATATAAAATTACCACCTGACTAATACGAGTGCAACCTTTTGATAAAATTGATTTACAAATAATAACATCGTTTCAGTATTACTAATGCTAATTCGGTGCTAAATACGCATTATAAATCTTTTTACAAAGCAAGTGCCTGAATATACTTAACTTTGACCCTGTTATACACAGTGCGCAAGATTTTTACATACATCCTTTTATTGCTATTTATTGGCATTAATAGCAACAGTATTGCTATTGCGCAAACCTCTGGCAACGATAAAATGTTTGAAATACAACATAACCAAGGTACAGATGTGGTTAAAGTAAAAGTATTTGGCGCGCAACCCAATTTAGATAAATTCATCCTGATGAACTTAATTGGCAGAAGTGTAAAAGAAAAAACTTACACACCAGGCGAGGAATATGTAATATTTAATGATCTTGCAATGTTGCCAAGCGGCTTATATGTAATGCTTGCAAAAGATAAAACTGGCAAACTAATGTCGTCTGTAAAATTCTATTTATAAAAAATAATTCCCACTTTAATGCAAAGAATGAAATCGCAAAGCAACCTAATTATTGGTCGCAAACCATTGTTAGAAGCTATACAGAATGGCAAAGCTGTAGATAAAATATATTATCAAACCAATGTAACTGGCGAATTGATTGGCGATATCAATAGAATTGCCAAAGAAATGAATATCCCCATTCAGCGTGTGCCTATTCAAAAATTAGATGGCATGACACGCGTCAACCATCAAGGTGTAATAGGCGTTGGTGCTGTGGTAGAATATTTTAGATTGCAAGATATTATTGATGATTTATTTGCAAAAGGCATCAGTCCGCAGTTGTTGTGGTTGGATGGTATTACAGATGTGCGCAATATTGGAGCCATTGCTCGTACTGCAAAATGCTTTGGTGTAGATGCCATTATTCTTACAGAAAAAGGAAATGGCGCCATCAACGAAGAAGCCGTAAAAACAAGTGCTGGCGCTATTTTGGACTATACCATCGTGCGCGAAAAACATACCCAAGGGGTAATAGAAATATTAAAAGCAAATGGCATACAAATATTTGCCTCTAGCCTAGAAGCTGTAAAAACGATGGACAGAATGAACTTTGCAGAGCCTTGTGCAGTAGTAATGGGTAGCGAAGAAAATGGTGTAACAGAGCAAGTAATAAAAGCATGTACAGACACTTTTATTATACCAATGAGTAAAAATTTTGACAGCTTAAATGTAAGTGTTGCCACTGGCATTATAGGCTTTGAAATGTTCAAACAAAGACCCCAACTATAGTCAGAAGGCAAAGGAGGCAGACGTTATAATATTAAATAGTGCATCTTATTTTTAACGAAGCTAAAAGGTTTATTAGTCTGTGGATACTTTTTACATGCAATCCAAAAGGGAATAGCAATCCAGATATAATTATAACATGCCAGGAGTTGGTGAATAAAGCGCATACCATTTTTTCTTACTTTTGTTTTCTACATTTATAATTAAAAGATTAAAATGCAAATATTATCTAGCCTGCGCATTGCCGAAATACCAAACAAGGGTAGAGGAGTGGTGACACTAAAAAAAATTGCAAAAGATACTGTAGTAGAGCATAGCCCTGTAATAGTAATGGATGCAGCTGCTCGGCAATTATTAGACCAAACCACTTTACACGATTATATTTTTGTATGGGGAAATAATGAAGATGAATGCTGCATGGCGCAAGGATATGTAAGCATTTACAACCATGCTGTAGGCAGCAACTGCGAATACTTTATGAATTTTGACGACAATACTATGCAAATAAAAACTGTTAGAGACATTGCCGCTGGCGAAGAACTAACAATTAATTACAATGGCGATTGGGATAATGAAGAGGATGTTTGGTTTGCAGTAAAGGAGTAAATAAATATTCAACGAACTATTTTTACCACCCACTAGCCAACACATCTACCACATGCATGGTTTTTAAATCAATATTATTTTTGCGGATATAACCATCTATATGCATTAAGCAACTTACATCTGTGCTTAGCAAATATTTAGCACCAGTATCTAATGCGCTTTGCACTTTGGTTTGCGCCATCCCCACGCTGATGGGTTCAAACTTTACGCTAAATGTTCCACCAAAGCCGCAGCATGTTTCGCATTCTTTCATTTCTACCAACTCCAGGCCTTTTACTTTACTCAGCAATTGGCGAGGTCCAGCTTTAATACCGCATTCGCGTAATGCACCGCAAGCATCGTGGTAAGTAGCTTTGCCGGCCAGGCTTGCACCAAAATCGTCGTACTTAGCTATGTTTAGCAAAAATTCTGTAATTTCAAAACTGCGAAAAGCCACATTAGCAGCATCTTTTACATGTGTAGTATTATCAAATATTTCTTCAAAACTATTTCTTATAAAACCAGTACAGCTGCCACTTGGGCTTACAATATATTCTGTACCACTAAAATCTTTTAAAAATTTAGTACTTACATCTCTGCACTCTTCTATATAACCAGCATTATAGGCAGGCTGCCCACAGCAGGTTTGCTTAGGATTGTAGCTAACTTCGCATCCTGCTTTTTCTAATAGCTTCACCATATTCATACCAGTTTGTGGAAACAACTGATCTACGAAGCAAGGGATGAATAATTGTACTTTCATATTTTATTATATTACGATTGTTTTTGTTTGCGGTTACTTTTATTATGTAGTTTTTTGCATCAACTGTAAATAAAAACAACTGCAAACTATTGTAGCTGCTAAAGACTCTTCGTAAAGTTAATCATCTTAATAGCAGTTATTGCTGCTTCTTCTCCTTTATGGCCGTGCTTACCACCAATTCTATCGAGGGCTTGCGCTAAATTATTTACAGTTAGTATACCATAAATAGTTGGCGCACCAATGCTGGTATTTAATGTGGTGATGCCATCTGTAACGCTTTGGCACACATAATCAAAGTGCGCTGTTTCGCCACGTATCACACAGCCAAAAGCTATGTAAGCATCAATAGGTTTATGGAATCTTGTTTTTTCGTAATGCTGCTTAATGGCAAATGGAATTTCTACACAACCCGGCACTTGTATTAGCGTGTAGGTAATTTTATCTGCAAATGCATCAAAAATTCTTTTGCATCCTGCAAGTAATTCGTTGATGATAGCATCGTTCCATTCTGTATATACAACAACAACCTGCGAAGGAGTTACTTGCAGGTTGTTGGTATGCGTTAAAGCACTAGGTGAGTTACTCATATTGTATTAGTCGTTTACTACACCCAATTTTGCTAAATATTTATCGATGTCTCTAGCTACAGAACTGTTGCTGAATTTTTCTTTAATTTTAGTATAAGCTACAATTGCTTCTTTTGTTTTACCTTGTTTTTCGTAAATCATACCAGCGCGTTGCAGGTATAATGGTGCGTATTGAAAATTATCTTCATCGGCTCCAGCTTTTTCGTAGCAAGATAATGCTTTGTCTAACTGATTGTTTTCCCAATATGCATCGCCTAAAGTACCTGTTGCAATTGTTGCTAACAAACTTCCTTTGCCATCAAATTTTTCTAAATACTTAATCGCATTTTTTGCATTACCCATTTTAAGGTTGCCCACACCGGCCATATAGCAAGCCAAGTTACCAGCTTGTGTACCGCCATAGTTATCGGCTACTTTTTGTGCACCCATATAGCTACCATTACCATTTACCATCCAGCTAGTGCTATCCATTAGCATAAATGTATTAGCCATTGCAAGGTTATCTGCAGCTTTTATTTCTTTAGGTGCTTTTACAAATTGGTTGTACGCTAAATAGCCAATCACCAATGCTGCAATACCTATTAATGCATAGTTGATTATGTTTTTCTTGCTTTCGTAAATTTCTTTAACGTGGTCTATTTGTTCGTCAGCCGATGGTATATATACCTCTTCTGCACTATTTACTTGTGGTGCTTCGTTGGTTACTACTGTTTGTCTTGGGGCTGTGTATCTATCTTGTTTTGCCATTATTGTTTGTGTTGTTATATTTTTTTTTAGTGGTAGAGGTTTAAACTCTTTTTTTATATTTATTGAATTGTTAGATTTTTTTAATCCATGATAAACGGATAATCTTCTTGGGTATAAATATCTTTATACACTTCGCTTTCGTCTGGCCAAGGGCTATTTTCTGCAAACGCTACC
>CAIXQW010000279.1 GCA_903921675.1 uncultured bacterium
CCCCACCACCAAGTCTAAAAGCTTCTTCTCTTAGTCTACCAATTTCGCGCACTACATTTGGAGCGTTATGCTGATTGATAATATACAATTCGTTATCGCCTTTGTTGGTAGTACGCAAAAAGGTACTAGCGTTTAATTCGCTAAGTAATACTTCTTTTGGTATTGGGGCAATGATAGGCTGCATGATTTGTATATCCGTTAAAAATAGTGAATAATTTTTAAATAGATAGCAAAGAAATTTTATTTAAGAATATAATATTATGCAGGTTGCCAATTTTTTACAAATATCAGCGCAAGGAACAGCCTGCCCCGAATAAAACTTCGGGGAGTGTTAGATTTTTGAATCCCGATGCGAGGAACGAGCTATCGGAGGGTTTAATACTTAGTACCGATACTATATCGGTACAATTCCTATGTTTGTTTCCATCCCGATAAAAAATGTCGGGACTGCTTTGGGGTTTATACCTGTGATTGAAAATCATTAAAATCTGCATTGGCATTATTAGGTAATGTATACACAAAATCGCGCATTACAGCTGCCCATTCTAATGGGCGGCGCGATTTATCGAAAGCGCTAGCAGGTATAGGTTTGCCAATGGTGATATGCAAAGTTTTTTTGCCTTGCTTGTACATTTCGTCTGCCAAGTACAGCATTTCTATATTGGCTTTTATGCCTATCATTTTTCTAAAGGCACTAAGGTTGTAAAACCAATTACTCAATTCGCCACTTAGGTATGTAGGTATAATTGGCTGATTGTATTTTACAGATTTAGCAATAAAACTTTTACTCCATTCTAGATCTTTTACTACACCATCATTTCTGCGACTTACCAAGCCCGCCGGAAAAAGTAAAACACCATCTGTGCTAGCATAGTATTCTTCTATCCTGCGCAGATTGTCTGTAGCATTGCTACCAAGTTTATTGACAGGCACAAAAAGGTCGCCAAAGTTTTCTAAATTTTTCAATAAATCATTTACTAAAAACCGAATATCCTTGCGCACCTTGCCAACAACCTGTAGCAAAGCCATACCATCTACACCACCCAAAGGATGATTGCTAGCCAAAATAAATCCGCCTTGTTTTGGTATATTTTCTAAGCCAGTGTATTGAATACCAATACCAATTTCTTGCAATGCTACATCGCAATAATCAAAACCAAATTTATCATTGGCACTATTTTGGAATCTGTTCAAATCATCTTCGTGAACAATTTTTCTAACATAGTTTACCAAAAAAGATGGAGTCCACTGATAAGCTCCAGGATTTTTTTCTTGAAAAACTTTTTTGATGTCGATATATTTTTTAGGTGTTGTATCCAATGCCACAATATTTTTTCAAAGATACAAAATAGAATGCTATTCTCTATTTAATCGCTTCCCAAGTAGTGTACAAACTTTCTTGCATTGGTCTATCTGCGTCTAGTTCTCTTAGTGGTTCGCATGCTTCCCAATGCTCCATCATTTCAGCAGGTAATGCTTGGTATAGTTGTGTGCCTTTTGTTTTCCAATCTATCATTTTATCACTCACCTCTTTTACTACTTTGGCTGGGTTGCCCACTGCTACGCTGCGCTTAGGTATAGTGGTATTTGCAGCTACAAAACTCAATGCGCCAATTATACATTCATCGCCAATTGCTACATCATCCATTATTACGGCATTCATACCTATCAAACAATTGCGGCCAATATGTGCACCATGTATAATAGCGCCATGCCCAATATGTGCACCTTCTTCTAACACTACAGTTACACCCGGAAACATGTGGATGGTACAATTTTCTTGCACATTGCAACCATCTTTTATTACAATGCCTCCCCAGTCGCCACGTATACAAGCATTAGGGCCTATGTACACGTTTTTACCAATAATTACATTGCCTGTAACGCTTGCCAATGGATGCACAAAACTACTTTCATGCACTACTGGTATAAATCCTTTGAATTTGTATATCATGATTTAGATGTAAGATTTTTAGATATTAGATTTTTAGATGTAAGTATTAAGTAGCAAGATGATTTTTTTTAGATGCAAGTATTAAGTATCAAGACATAAGACTTTTGATGATAGATTATTGTTTAGTTTATAGTATTTGGTTTGGATTTTTCGACTCCAGATTGCCGACTGCGGATTGCCGACTGAAGACTGCATTTATAACAACAAATTCCACATACTTCTGCTCTTCCATTTTTTACCCCAATCATCTAAACTTTTTTCAAGTTTCTCTATCAATTGTTTGTAGGTAACTGCATCATTTTTGCTAGTAGGCGGGGCATCTATAAAAGGCGATGCATATTGTGTGATAGATGTTGCAAAATAAGTAACATTCAATCTTGGTATAGCTACTCCCAATATCATACCTGGTAAACCATTTAAGGTTTCTGGGCCGCTGCTGCAAATAATATCATCTGTATAAAATGCAATGATGTACACGCTATCCATCACAATGGCTGTAGCTTTTCTACAATTTTTATCGGCTATACGCTTAAACTCATTAGTAATTTTCCATTCCATTTTTGGTAATGTATCTTTTATCAATAGCATTTTTTCAAAAACTTGCTTTTGCGATACAATGCTTGCACTGTCTATGTTTTTATATACAATATTCTTATCGTCATCTTCGCGCATCATGCCACCTCGCATACGTGGGTCGGCAGGTGGTTGGTCTTTGCTTTTTTTGTAGATAGATGCAGTAGGTGTAAACTGCAATTCAAAATTAGAGATATTGTATTTTGGCATATTTTTCTTAGCCATTTCTGCCCACTCGCCACTAAAGCCATCCATTTGTTTATGCATGTTTACTTTTTTCTCGAATTTTATAAGGCCATATTCTAGCACTGCTTGGGCATGCAATTGCTGAGAAGCAAAGCACCACATTAGTATAAAAATATTTCTTAAAGTATTATTCATCATCATCACTTTTTGGTAATTTATTAATTGGTCCTACGCTAAAGTTGTATACAAGGCTTAGCAATATATAGCGCTGTATACTATTATTATTTTTTTCTGTAATATAATTGCCAGAAGCAGTGCGCGTATTGCCTGTGTTTTGTTTCAATAAATCTTTGGCATAAATTTTTGCTTCTAAGTTTTTTTGTGTTAAGAATCGATAGGTAATAGATGCATTCCATAGTAGTCTGCTAAAGTCTGTAGCAAAAGCAGCATTTTTTTGACGCCAAACGTAATCCGCATCTGTACCAAATATGCATCGTTTGGTAATGTACACATCTACATCTGCGCTAGGCGTAAGACTGTAGTAGGTATTAGATTGATTCATTATTTTATTGCTGTAAGAATTGCGGCTTACATTCATATCTATAGATGCATCTAGTGTTTTCTTTTTTACATAGCGCAAGCCAGTGCCAGTGCTTAGGTCTAGGCTGTTACCAAAAGATGTTATACCATTTACAATATTGGGGCTACGCGAATAATTAGGCTTAAAATTGGCAGATAATGTAAAATTACTACCACCTATGCGTGTACTAAAATTGTTCCAGGCACCAAGGCTAAAATTGCCATTCAAATTGGTGTAAGTATTAATGGTTCTGCCTGTGCTTGCTTCAAACTGTTGCGTTCGACTGATGGAATTAAATGTATTAGTAAACCATATACTACTATTGAAGCTTCTATCGCTAAGTGTTTTATAATTCCAATAATTAACACTAAAACTTTGGCGATACTCTTGCTTTAGAGTAGGATTACCAATACTTATATTCAAGGGGTCTGTATTATCTTGCACATTTTGTAGTTGAAAAATACTTGGCTGATTGGTGTTGCCATTATAGCTTATACGAATATTTTGTTGCGAAGTAATTCTATAACTCAAATTCATGTTTGGTAAAAAATTCAAGCGATTATAGTCGTAGTTTTTTAGATTAATTAAATCTTCTTGATGAAAAATAGTATGCTTCACATTACTTCCAAAATTTAACATCATTTTTTTAGCTTTATACATCAGTTTAAACCCTACAGTATTGCCAATTGTGTTAGCTATAAAATCATTACTTAGACTATCTACTCGTTGGCTGTAGTCATCTATTGCAGTAGGTTTGATAAGTGTGTTTTTATCTTGTTGATTATTAGTATAATTTAAAGCATAACTAAACTCGCCAAATATTTTATCGCCTTTTAATGGTTCTGTGTACACAGCGCGTATGCTACCATTTAGGGTTTTGTTATCGTTTATTTTATGTTGGTCTAGCGTATCTGTTGCGCTGCTATAATTATTAAAACCACTTAGCTTGCCATCTTGCTGTGCATCTTTCCAACTCCAATTGGTATTAGTGCTAAAAGTTCTGCCAAGTTTTTTTAATCGTTTTTTAAAACTAATATCGGCACTAAAATTTTTGTTGATAGATGTATTATCAAATTTTCTATTACTTTTACTTACCTGCATAAAATCGCGAGTGTTTTCTGTAATTGTATTAGACTGATTAATAGCTTTTGTATTGCTTGCATCTATATACATCACCATACTTGTGGCAGTGTCTATCGTCCACTCGTAACGTGTAGATATTTTTTCGTTTTGCCTATTAGCATAGCTGTTGGTACTGGTGTTAGTGCCTATTGTATTGGTGCCTACATAATTGGTTGTTTTTGTATCTTCTATTTTATTAATAAAATTTTCGCGCAAATTTCCATTGATGTTTAGCGCATGTTTATTTTCATCCCACTTATTGCTATAATGCACACCAAGGTTATTTGCCTTAGGCAATCCATCTCCATTAAAACTCATGCCTTCATCTCCATCATTACTGTTAAAAGAAAACATCATACCATCTTCCATAGTCATATTATTACCGCCACTACCACCAAATCTTTCTCTATCGCTCCAATTTAGTCCACTTGTTCCGCGGCTGCTATTAATAGCATACACACTCATTTTTCTTTTGTTTTTAAAGCTGCTTATCATAGCAGAGTTATCCCATATCTGATCCAGATTAGAGGCAGCTTGCACCTTGCCAAACATACCTTTATTCATATTGGCTTTCATTTTTAAATTGATAGTTTTTTCGCGTTGACCATCATCAAATCCAGTAAATTTTGCTTGCTCACTTTTATTATCAAACACCTCTACTTTATCAATAGTTTTTGCTTGCAAATTTTTGGTAGCTACTGTTGGGTCGTCGCCAAAAAACTCTTCGCCATCTACCAATACTTTTTGCACTTGCTCGCCTTGTGTAATGATATTGCCTTCTTTATCTACCTGCATGCCTGGTAATACTTTCAGTAGGTCTTCTACACTTGCATTATCATCTACTTTAAAACTATCTGCTAAGTAAATAGTAGTATCTCCTTTGATGCGCATACTACCGCGCTGCCGCACTACAATAGTTTGTAGCATTTGAGTACGATTGACCATACCCACATTACCTTTGTCTATGGCTTTGTTTTTTATATCTACTTCATCCTGATAGCTAGCGTAAGTAGGATGCGCAATTAGCAAATTATAAAAAGTACTATCTGGCAATTGCATATTAAAGCTACCATCTTTTTTAGTTCTGGTAAAAGCTACCAATAGACTATCCTTAGCCCTAATGGCAGATACGGTAGCATTGTATATGGGTAAGTGGCGTTGTGTATCTATTATTACCCCAGATACTTTTACCAATTGGCCAAAAGCATTGCTAGTAGCAAAAAACAGCACGATGAGAAAAAAACGAAAATTGCGCATAGAATTTAGAAAAGTTAAATGTAGTAGATAAACATGGAAAATTATTGATACAAAAGTTAAAAGGTAATTAAATGGGATGAAAGGATGGAATAGGGATTTGGAAATATATTTTTCAATATATGCCTTATAGAAAAAGCAAATTCGAAAGTTATTAATTTATTCTACCTTCGCATCCATGCCACAAATTAATTGGAATGATGCTTTTAATTTTACAACCAAACTTACGCCTCGCCGCGTATGGAATGGTGTAAAAGTAGTAAGTAGTTTTTACTATAGTCAGTGGCGCAAGCAGCCTATACAATGGGGCAAACCATTTAGCATTAGTCTAGAACCAACTACCAGTTGCAATTTGCGTTGCCCAGAGTGCCCAAGTGGTTTGCGTGCTTTTACTAGGCCAATTGGCATGCTGAATCAAAATTTCTTCAAAAAAACTATAGACGAGCTACACCAAGAATTGCTGTATCTTATTTTTTATTTTCAGGGAGAGCCTTACCTAAATCCAGATTTTTTGGACATGGTAAAATATGCTAGCAATAAAAAAATTTACACCGCAACTAGCACCAATGCACATTACCTAACAGAAGCCAATGCCAAGCGCACTGTAGAAAGTGGTTTGGATAGATTAATCATCAGCATAGATGGCACTACGCAAGAAGTGTATCAGCAATATAGGATAGGTGGCAAGCTAGATAAAGTGTTAGAAGGCACTCGCAAAATTGTAAAATGGAAAAAAGAATTGGGTAGTAAAACGCCTTATATTTTCTTTCAGTTTTTGGTAGTAAAGCCCAATGAACATCAAATAGAAGATGTAAAAAAATTAGCAAAAGAAATTGGGGTAGATGATGTGCGTTTTAAAACTGCACAAGTGTATGATTTTGAAAATGGCAACGATTTAATACCTACCATTAATAAATATAGCCGTTATCGCAAAAATGCAGATCGCACTTATTCTATCAAAAACAAATTACTCAATCATTGCTGGAAGCTATGGCATAGCTGCGTCATTACTTGGGATGGCAGGGTAGTACCTTGCTGCTTTGATAAAGATGCCACCCACCAATTTGGCGATTTAAAAGCCGATAGTTTTGCTAGCATTTGGCATAATGAAAAATATAATACGTTCCGCACCCAACTAATTGATGGCAGAAAAAATATTGATATTTGCGCCAATTGCTCCGAAGGAACAAAAGTTTGGGAGGAAGATTAGCAGAATATTACTCTGCCACCATCGTTAATATAGTAGCAATACCCACCAATTGCTCTGCCTCTGTGCCTGCACTATCATCAAATATTTCTACTAGCCATTTTACAATACCTTTTGGTATATCATTTTCGTCTTTTAATTCATTAGTGGTTTTTTCTTTGCAGGTAAAGCGCACATGCAAATTTGTACCAGGATACACTGGTTTTGTAAAACGCAATTCGTCTATGCCGTAGTTTAACAATACAGGATTAATTTCGTAACTATCTACAAACAAACCAGCTGCCACACTCATAATAAAATAACCATGCGCCACTTGATGGGTAAACATAGTACCAGTAAAGTTGGTGTCTTTTTTATGCGCATAAAAATTATCGCCACTTAGGTCTGCAAATTTATCAATGTCTTCGCTTGTAATTTCGCGCTTGGCAGTTATCAATTGGTCGCCTACTTTCAGCTGTCCAAACTTCTTTTTAAACGGATGAATAGACTCAATATTCCCTTTAGCACCTTGCTGATAAATGCCTGTAATGGCGGTAAGCATAGTAGGGCTTCCTTGGATAGCAGTACGTTGTAAATAATGCATTACACCGCGCTTTCCACCCATCTCTTCACCGCCACCTGCTCTGCCTGGGCCGCCATGCACCAATAGCGGCATTGGACTACCATGGCCAGTACTTTCTTTTGCACAATCATTATTCAATACCAAAATTCTACCATGCATTACTGCCGCACCTAAAGTAAATTCTGTAGCTATAGCAGCGTCATTGGTTACAATGCTACATACCAAACTTCCTTTACCTAGTTTAGATAGTTCTATAGCTTCGTCTAAAGTATTGTAAGGCATTAAAGTACTTACAGGTCCAAAACATTCTATTTCATGCGCTCTTGTATTAGTAAAAGGACTGTCGTTTAGAAATACAATTGGGCTCATAAATGCGCCATTATTTTTATCAGCACCTACTACTTCAAAGTTTTCTAAATCGCCTATTACTATTGGTTGTACTTTTAGTAATTCTTGCACATGGTTCATTACATCTTGCCTTTGGTTGATGCCAGCCAATGGACCCATTCTTACGCCTTCTGCAGCGGGGTTGCCTATTACAATGCTTTTTAAACGCTTACCTAATGCTATTTGTACATCTTCCAATTTATTTGCAGGTACAATTATTCTGCGCACTGCAGTACATTTTTGACCAGCCTTTGTAGTCATTTCGCGTACTACTTCTTTAATAAAAATTTCAAACTCTGGCATGTCTGTAGTTACATCAGGGCCAAGTACACAGCAGTTTAGGCTATCTGCTTCCATATTAAACGGCACACTTTTTTCGATTAATCTTGGATGTGCTTTTAGCATGCTTCCTGTAGATGCACTTCCTGTAAATGTTACCACATCTTGCATTTCTACAAAATCCAAAATACCTCTTGCGCTTCCACAAATCAATTGTAGTGCACCTTCTGGCAGAATATTAGATTTTATAATTTCTTTAAAAACTGCTTCTGTTAAAAAGCTTGTAAGGCTGGCAGGCTTTACAATTGCAGGCACACCAGCTAATAAATTTACAGCAATTTTTTCCAACATTCCCCATACTGGAAAATTAAATGCATTGATATGTATAGCTACTCCTTGCTTTGGTACCATGATGTGATGGCCAATAAATGTATTGTGCTTGCTTAGTTTTGCAGCATCGCCATCTACATGGTAAGGCAAATCTGGAAACTGCCTGCGTAAAGATGCATAGGCAAAAAGATTACCAATACCTCCTTCTATATCTACCCAACTATCACTTTTGGTAGCGCCAGTAAATGTGCTAATCTGATAAAATATTTCTTTTCTCTCTAATAAATAAAATGCAAGTGCTTTCAGCATTCTACCCCTTTCATGAAAGGTAAGTTTACGTAAATTTTTACTACCTATTGTTCTTGCATAATGCATCATGGCTTCAAAGTTGGCACCTTCGTTGCCCATCACATAAATTGCCTCACCTGTAATAGCATTGTGTAGTGTATCTTTATCACCGCTATTTACCCAATGGCCTTCTGCATAGTTTTGTAATTGTAGCATATCTTTTTATAAAAAATGTTTGATTGTTGTAAAATGTATTTGGTAAAAATACGTAAAATTATTTTTGATAAAAATGATTAAACTATGGCACTACTATTAGCTGACTACACTTACATTTGACAAACATAAAATAAGCGCTGCATAAATGAATACCGTCAACACAGAACCACAAGAATTTTGGATGAAATTTAAAACAGAATTGGAAAATAATTTTACGTTTCCTACAGAATATACTTACAAATTTATTTTACCTACAGATACCACTAAACTAAAACAGCTAACTACTATTTTTGATGGTATGAAAGCAATATTTTCTTATAGAGAAAGTAGTACCGGTAAATATACAAGCATTACAATTGCAGCTTATCATGCAGATGCGGATGAAATTATTGAATGTTATAAACAAGCAGTGCTAATAGAAGGAATAAAATCAATGTAAAGGGTTGGTTTTATTCAACAAAAAACAATTGAACATTTAACAATCATCAATACAACAATTCAAACAATACAATTTATAAATGACCAATAGAAAAGATTTTTTAAAACTAAGTACCGCCACATTAGCAGGTTTGGTATTACCAAAATGGAGTGTTGGAGCAGAAGCCGCCTTACCAAAAGAGGCAACAAAATCCTTCCCTACTCTTGAAAATATGCAAGCAGAATTTTCTGTAAAGAATAATATAATTTTTTTAAATAACGGCACCATGGGGCCAAGCCCTAAGCGTGTGGTAGATGCCATGATAGAAGGTATAGAAGATATAACCATCAATGCCTTATACCATAGAAGAATACCAGAAGCAATTGACTCATTAAGTAATTTTATTGGTTGCAATAGAGATGAATTGGTATTAACCCACAACACCACCGAAGGAATTAATATGATGGCTTGGGGAGTAACTTTAAAAGCAGGAGATGAGGTGTTACTTTCTGAGCAAGAACATATTGGCAATGCTGGACCTTGGATGCACAGAGCTAAATTAGAAAAAATAGTAATTAAAACTGTAGCCGTTGGAAAAAATGCCGAAGAAAGTTTGGCTTTGGTAAAAAAAGCAATCACTAGTAAAACCAAAGTAATTGCATTGCCACATGTGCCTTGTACCAATGGCCAAATTTTGCCAATCAAAGAAATATGTGCATTAGCTAAGACTAAAAATATCATTACTTGTATAGATGGTGCACATCCTACTGGTATGCTGCAATTAAATGTGAAGGAATTAGGGGTAGATTATTATGCTAGCTGCTGTCATAAATGGTTGATGGCAGCGCAAGGCACAGGATTTTTATACATCAATAAAGATAAATTAGAGAAACTGCAACCTAAGTTTTATGGAGCAGAAGGAACAAGTAGTTTTACAACTATCGGCAGCAAACCTAATTTATTAGAAAAAACAGGCACTGCACAGCGTTTTCAGTTTGGCTTTTCAAGCGGAGCATTAGCCGCAAGTATTACAGCAGCAGTGCAATTTCAGAATAATATTGGCAGAGAAAATATAGAAAAGTACGTAAAACAAACATCTAAATACCTGGCAAATGGCTTACAGGAATTTGGCAAACACTTAGATATTGTAACACCATTAGAAGATAAAAGCAGAGGGGGTATAATTGCTTTTAAATTTAAAGAATTGAATAATAAAAGCTTCTACGAAAAAATGCATGAAAAAGACATTATTATTAGATATGTAGCAGAAAATGATTTGCAATGGATTAGAGTAAGCACGCATATTTATAATACTACTAGCCAAATAGATGCATTTTTGCAAGAAGTAAAGAAGTATATTGGGTAGATAGTGATTAAGGTCATCAACCTAGTTTTTACAAAAAGATATCGCTTTTTTGGTTAAAATGCTTTACCTTCGCGCTTCAATTTTTAATTTAACCGCTTTTTCTGCTTTTTGTAGCAATGCAAAAATCCACATTAGCCGCAGAAAAGGCACAAAAAAAACGCTAAAAAACAATGAGTGCACAACACTACGAGGTAATGGTGATTTTTACACCAATCCTCTCTGCTGAGGAATTCAAGGCAGCAACAACAGGGCTTAGTAACTTTGTTACAAGCAACGGCGGTACAATCATCGCAGAAGACACATGGGGTCTTAAATCATTAGCTTATCCAATTCAAAAGAAAACAACTGGTTTGTATTTTGTAATGGAGTATTCTACTGAAACTAGTATTAACCACAAGTTTGAAATTCAAATGAATCGTGATGAAAGCATTATGCGCCACATGATTACTGCTTTGGACAAACACGCTGTGGCATACAATGACCGCAAAAGAAAAGGCATAAAGGTACAGCCTATTATTAAGAGAGCTACCAATGGTGAAACTTTAAATTCAGAAGCATAATTATGGCACGCACCGACATTAAATACTTAAACAATAACGCTGTAGATAAGCGCCCTAAAAAATATTGCCGATTCAAAAAAATGAGAATCGAGTATATCGATTACAAAGATGGCGAATTTTTGAAAAAATTTATTAATGAACAAGGTAAGTTATTGCCTCGTCGTATCACAGGAAACTCTTTGAAATTCCAACGCAAAGTGTCTGTAGCTGTGAAAAAGGCGCGTCAAATGAGCATTTTACCATATTTAGGAGACCTTTTAAAATAAAATATTATCATGCAAATTATATTAATAAAAGATTTAGATACATTGGGTCAAAAGAACGAATTAGTAAATGTTCGACCTGGATATGCACGCAACTATTTAATTCCAAATAAAATAGCTATAGAAGCTAGTGCTTCTAACAAGGCTGTAATGGAGCAACGTGCTAAGCATCAACAAAAAGAAGAAGCTAAATTATTAGCTGAAATAGCTGCTGTAACTAGCAAACTAAAAGAAAGCCCAGTAAGTGTAACTGCAAAAACAGGTACAAGTGGCAAAATTTTCGGAGCTATAACATCTATTCAAATTGCACGCGCTATTCGCGATCAAAAAGGTTACGAAATAGACCGCAAACGCATCAGCATGCCTGAAGAAATTAAAGAATTAGGTAGCTATAAAGTTCATATCAACTTTGGAGGTGCAGAGCCAGTAGAAGTAGATATGGATGTAGTTGCAGAAGCTTAATTGCTAAACAAATACATAAATTTGAAAGCCCTCTCCAATTTTGGAGAGGGCTTTTTGTTGAGAGTATCCTTAAAATTTGCGTTTATTATTGTTTATTGGAAGAGCTTTCCAACTTTTTATACAAAATCAACGTCTAAATTTTTATAGAATTTCATTTTTTCACAATTATTTCCTAATTTTAGAACTTAATATTTTATTAATTATTAAAAAATTCGCCACGACTATGAAAAAAATAGTTTTACTTTTTATCACTATGTTAGCTGCCTATGGCATGAATGCACAATATTGCACTACTTCAATACCCTTTTCTACTGCAGATGAAGAGATATTTAATGTTTCTTTTAGCACAATAAATAACACCACCAATTGTGCTGCTGCACTAAATGGTACCCAAGGCACAGCTTTGCCAGGTAGTATTGCTACAAGGTATGCAAATTTTACAGGTATTGCACCTGCACCTGTGTTTGGAGGCTCTACCTATCCATTTTCTGTAACTATCAATACCTGTGGTAGTTTCAATTACAATAGTGGTATGAAAATTTATATTGATTACAACCATGATAATGACTTTATAGACCCAGGTGAAGAAGTATATTTTACAGGTACTGGTAATAATATTACTTGCATTCCACAAACAATTGTAACTGGTAATATTACAATTCCATTAACAGCCTTGCCTGGTATTACTAGAATGAGAATTATTGATTGGGAAGGTGGTCAATTAAGTGCAACAACCATTACACCTTGCGGTAGTTATGGATATGGAGAAACGGAAGATTATTTAATCAATGTAATTCCTCCGGTACCATGTAGCGGTCAGGTAAATGCAGGCACAATTAATAAACCAGATACAGTGAATATATGCCCTTCTGCTTCTGTAACTATGTGTTCTTTAGGTGGATCTGCAATGTCTAACATTTATTACCAATGGTTTAAAAGTACAAATGGTGGAGCTACTTGGACAACTAACCCTGGTGATACTTTTATATGCTATACAGTACCACCATACGCACCAAGTGCTTTATATATGATGACTGCAATGTGCCTAAACAATTTTTCGATGGATACTTCGCAAAAAGTATATGTAAATGTGAAAAACCCTACTTATGCTGCAATTCCATATACGCAAGGATTTGAGTCGTGGATGGATTATTGTAGTACAAAAGATGTTCCAGATGATGGACATTGGGCAAGTTCTCCAAATCTTGGAGATAATGCTTGGCGCAGATTTGACGAAGGTTCAACAGCTGGATGGTCATTATTAGCTTCAGGAGCTTATTTACCTCCATCTTCTCAAGGTAGTTATTCTGCAAGGTTCCACAGCTACTATGCTAGCAGTCCTGGTAATTTAGATTTATATTTAGATTTAAGTTCTTCTATTGGTCCTAAGGATTTATTATTTGACTTAAAATTACCTGATCCAAACTTAACGATGGGTGTTTCTTTCAGCACTAATGGTGGTAGTACTTTTACAACAATTGGCACATATACAACACCTAGTAATTGGGGTACACAGCTATTAACTTTAACTTCTAATTCAAATACATGCGTAGTGCGTTTTACTGGGTTTACAAATACTTTTTATTCTGATATGGGAATAGATAATATTAAAGTAGTTCCACCATGTACAGGTACTCCTCAAGCTGGTATTATTCCAGATACAACTGCTTGCCCAAATGATTCATTTAGTCTTACTACTGTAGGTACCTCATTGGCAGCTGGTTTATCTTACACTTGGCAAAGTTCATCTTCTGCAACTGGGCCTTGGACTACTATTGGAACAACGGCTATAAACACGATTAAAACAGTAATTTCAGCACCTACTTATTTTCAATGTATCGTTACTTGTGTAGCAAGTGGTCAATCGTCTACTACACCCGTGCAATATACTGGCATCAACTCTTTTTATTATTGCTATTGCCACAACGGTGCAACTTCTAGCTTCGATGCATTTGATGTTGGGAATACTCAATTATTAAAACCAAAAGGCGGCGGCTTGTATGATACTTTAATAGATATTTTTCCTATTGCACCTACAGATACATTTAATAATGCGAATGCTTATAACACTTATACTAATTATCAATTTGGATTCCCTATCTCTAAAATTTATAAGGATAGTATGTATGAAGGTCGTATTACAGATATTACCCAATATAGTTGGACTCCTTATGGCTCTACTACCATGTTTATTGATTTTGACAGAGACGGAATATTCCAAGCTTATGAGCAAGTAGGGGGTAATTCTATTGGAAGTAATAATGGCGTAAGTTTCCAATTTTTAGTTCCTACTAGTGCGGCAACAGGTATTACAGGGTTAAGAGTAATAACATCTGATGTAGGAAATCCTACAGGTATTTCTGCATGTGGTGCTGTTAATTCTGGCGAGGTAGAAGATTATCTGGTAGAAATAGTATTGCCAGACTGTAAAGCACCTACAGATCCAGGTATTGCTTATATTACAGATTCATTAATGTGCCCTGGCTATACTACAATTGTTTACGATACCAATCATACATTAATAAGTGCATACAACGGTTTAACATTACAATGGCAGTCTAGCCCTAATAGTTCTAGCTGGACA
Source organism: uncultured bacterium (assembly GCA_903921675.1). Lineage (GTDB taxonomy): Bacteria > Bacteroidota > Bacteroidia > Chitinophagales > Chitinophagaceae > CAIXQW01. Next base: position 14,592 of record CAIXQW010000279.1, read on the forward strand.
GATATTGCAGGTGCAAACCAAGATACCTTGTTTACTATAGTGAATGCACAAACTTATTACAGACTTAAAATAATTTGTAGTGGCAATGATACAGTATATTCTAATACAAAAGTTGTAAATATGATACCTTCTTATGCTTGCTATCCAGCAAGTGCTTCATTTGGTGGTAATACAGATACTGCAGATAATGGTTATTTTACAATCGGCAATTACAGCTTTAGTTCTGCTGGTGCTACAGGCCCACATGTAGGTAACCCCTCTGCTACAAGAGCTAGAACAGACTTTACAGGTTTAGGAGCATCTCTATTATATGCAGATAGTACTTATCCTATTAGTTTCTATAATATTTTAAGACCATACAACCATGCCGATGCAAAAATTACAATGTTTGTAGATTATAATAATAATGGTGTATATGATATTCCAAATGAAAGAATATTCACTGGGATCTCGGGGCCTACCTCATTCTATTTGCCTTCTTCGTTCCGTACACCAATTAACCCTGTATTAGGTGTTGCTACCGGAATGAGAGTTGTATTAAATAATAATACTTTAGCAAATAATGCAAGCGATTTAGGTGTTGGTTTATATACAAGTGGAGAAACAGAAGATTTCTTAGTGAAATTTGAAAAGAAACCAGTTGCACCAGAATCACTTCATTCAAATAGCTTATTGCAAAATGTTGCAGTATATCCTAATCCATCTAATGGTATTGTATTTGTAGATCTAGAAGCATATGAATTGCAAAACCTAAAAATTACTATTACAACAATTGCAGGTGCAGAAGTGCTGACACAATCTCACAAAAATATAAATGGTAAATTTGGCACAAGCATAAATTTATCTAGCCTTGCAAAAGGTACATATATGGTGAAATTGCAAAGCGAAAGAGGCTCTGTGGTGCAAAAAATCACTTTAGAGTAATTATAAAAATTATTAAAGATAAAAGGCTTCCATTTGGAAGCCTTTTATCTTTAATGTAAAGTAGTACTTAATCTATTGCTGAATGTTCTTTAATATCTATAATTTTTATTTCTATATTCGTTACATTATTCCATGTATTTGGTTCTAATGTATAGCAAATATCAAAGGTTTTGCCGCTATTTACTAGTGGGTAGTGTTGCGCTAAATTGAATCCAATACCTTTAATGATTGTGCCATTTTGTATCAAGTTCACCTTCAAATGTTTTTCTTTTACAACGGCGCTTCTTCCTTGATAATCTTTTACACCCTTAGATACAAAAACAGGTCTTAAATTTTCGGGGCCATAAGGTTCCATTTGTTGTAATATACCATAGTATTTTTCATTGATTTGTTGAAAATCAATATTACTATCTATCCAAATTACTGGTAGAAAATCTTCTTCGGATAATTGCCTTTTTACAATATTGTCAAACCGTATTTTAAATTCTTCTAAATATTCGTGCTTCATCGTTAGGCCTGCAGCAAAATAATGTCCTCCAAAATTTTCCAATAAATCAGCGCATTCATTCAACGCCTCAAAAAGGTTTAAACCAGGAATGCTTCTTGCACTGCCACTTATTTTGTCATTACTTTCTGTTAGTACAATTGTAGGTTGATAGCGTTGTTCTATCAATCTGCTAGCTACAATACCTACTACACCTTTATGCCAATCTTGCTTATAAAAAACACTACCTTTTATATCTGTAGATGTAGCGTGCAACATTTCTATCGCTTCTGCAGTCATTTGCTTATCTGTATCTTTTCTATCATCATTATTGATGTTTAATCTACCTGCCAATTCTTTAGCCACATCGATATCTGTGCTTAAAAATAAATCTACAGCAAGCCTTGCACAATCCATCCTGCCAGCTGCATTTACGCGAGGCGCTACAATAAATACCAAATCGCTAATCGTAAATTGTTTATTTAATTCTGACACTTGCTTTAAAGCTTGAATAGCAATGCAAGGATTGGAATTTGCTTTTTGCAAACCATAATAGGCAATGATTCTATTTTCGCCAGTAATTGGAACAATATCAGCAGCAATTGCTGTAGCTACCAAATCTAAATATTGGTTGCACACATGCTGTTCATTGGTCATGGTTTGTTCTAAAGCACTTATCAATTTATAACCAACTCCACAGCCACAAAGTTCTTTGTATGGATAATTACAATCAGCTTGTTTTGGGTTTAAAATAGCAATAGCATTTGGTAAATTTTCATCAGGTAAATGATGGTCGCATATAATTACATCGATGCTATTTTCTTGTGCTTTATTTACCAATGCCACACTTTTGATACCGCAATCTAAAGTAATAATTAATTGAATTTTATTTTCGATTGCATATTCTATTCCAGCGGCAGATACACCATATCCTTCTGAAAAACGATTTGGAATATAATATTCTACATTACTATAAAAATGCTGAATAAAATGCAATACTACAGCTACAGAAGTTGTACCATCTACATCATAATCTCCATACAACATAATCTTTTCATTATTTTGTATTGCTGCAAGTATTCTATCTACAGCTATTTGCATGCCTTTCATTAAAAAAGGGTCATGCAAATTTTCTATACTTGGTCTGAAAAATTGTTGTGCATCTTCAAAATTTTCAATGCCTCTAGCTGCTAAAATTCTGCAAATACTCGGATGAACTTTTATTACTTGATGTAATTGGTCTACAATTGTTTCATCTAATTTTTTTAGCTTCCATCTTTTATCCATTTGCCATTATTTTTTGTGCTTCAGTGGTATATTCTGCAATCCATGTATTTAGTTGTGCAATAAATTTATCTAGCTTTAAATTTTCAAAAAAATCACCACCATAATTAATAATTTGATTGTATAATTTTTCTTGTGCTTGCGCTGTGCCAAGTGCAACGGAGTAAGGGGTATGACTAAAGCTTACCATTTCATAAACACTTAAATATTCTTTTGGATATCGCAGGCCTATTTCTTTTTCTATTTTTTTTCTTTCTAAAAATATTGGATCTGCTACTAGGTCGCGCATTTCTATAAAATTATTTAATGCTAATTGTGCTACAGCATCACCATTTATTTTTCTTGCATTTTGGTATTCTTGTAAAATAGTTTCCCAATTAGATTCTTCGTTCTTTTCAATGATATCCATTAATACGGCACAGTCTTCAAAGCCTGCATTCATGCCTTGACCATAAAACGGAACAATTGCATGCGCGGCATCGCCAATTAAAAAACTTTTAGATTGGTAAACCCAAATATTTGTTTTAACAGTTACTAAAGAAGCAGTTGGATTTGTTTTATATTCTTCTAAAAACTGCGGCATTATTTTTTTTGCATCACCAAATTGTGATTCAAAAAACTGAATAATTTCTTCATCATTTTGTACTGATGCAAATGATGGCTCTCCATTGAATGGGAAAAATAATGTAAGTGTAAAACTGCCATCAATATTTGGCAAAGCAATTAGCATGTAATTTTTTCTTGGCCAAATATGTAATGCTTCTTTTTCTATCAAAAAAGAATTGTTTGCACCATTAGGAATACTTAATTCTTTATACCCATGCCCTATATAAAATTGTTGATAGTCGCACCTATCTAAAGATGTATAAGCACTGCGTAAACTACTAAATGCACCATCAGATCCTACCAATAAATCTGCTTGAATTGTTTTAGCGATGCCATCTACTTCTAGTTGAAGTATATTGCTATTAATATCTACTTTATTGCATTTAGCATTAAATGTAAAAGTTGCGCCAGCATTTTCTGCGGCTGCAATTAATTTTTTATTTAATTCACCACGGCTTACACTATAAATAGCTTCGTTATTTTTTCCATAAGCCTGAAACACCTGCGAACCATCCAAGTTATGAATTTGTCTGCCATACATTGGTATTGCAATTTCTTCTAAATCTTTTTTCATGCCAGCTTTTTCTAAAGCCTGCCAGCCTCTGTGGCTCATTGCAAGGTTAATACTTCTGCCTGCAGAAATATTTGCATTGCGCATATCTGGTCTGCGTTCTATTACATGTACTTTATATCCTTTTTTACAAAATAGTATTGCTAATAAGCTACCTACTAAACCAGCTCCTAATATGGTGATTTCTCTTTTTTGCATAAATTATTTTTTTCTGTCTATTGTATAATTAATTAAATCTTTCATTACTTCTTTTGCTTCAGATGCTGGCCAGTCGTTTAATAATGCATAGGCATTATTAATAAATTTTTTCATTACAGTTTCAGC
>CAIXQW010000280.1 GCA_903921675.1 uncultured bacterium
ATTACAAACATTAGCAGAAGAATTAAAAGTAAAAAACATTAAAAAGTTAGAGAAACAAGACCTAGTGTACAAAATACTAGACGCACAAGCCCTTTTACCTTTAGAGAATAACGAAAAGCCTAAGAAAGCAAAAACCGAAAAAGTGGTAAAAGAAAAAACAACAAAACCTGCTGCAGCAGCTAAACCTAGCACTGCTAGCGCTAAAAAACCAAAGGCAGAAAAAGCAGAAGAACCTGCGCAAGAAATACCTAAACAAGAAACCCCAAAGCAAGAAGCTGCAAAAGCGAAAAAATCTGCTGATAAAAAATCTGCAAAACCTAATCAAAAAAATACGGAAGAAGTTAAAAAAGAAGCTACTCCAATAGCCGAGGGAAAGAAAGCTGAAAAGCCGCTTGAACCTAAGCCTTTAGCAGATTTTAATTTCAATCAAATAAAATCGGATGCTGTAGTTAGCCCAAAAGTAGAATCACAAAAAGAAAATCCGCAAGAAAAAACAAAGCATGCACCGCATGTAAAAAAAGACGAGAATAAACCAGCACCACTTATTTATGCTGCATCTGCAGATAAAGATGTAAAACCGCCAGTTGCTTCTCCTCAAATTTTTGTTCCAAAACATAATCCAAATCAGAATCCGAATCAACAGAATAGGAATACGAATCAACATCCGAATCAACAAAATAGACCACAAAACCCGATTCAACAAAATAGGAATCCGAATCAAAACCCGAATCAGAATCAGAACCAAAACCCAAATCAACAAAACAGACCACAGAATCCGAATCAAAACCCTAATCAACAAAAGCCACAAGGAAATGGAGATGCGCCATTAGCTAATTTTGAAATGGCTGCCAGCAAACCAAAATTCAATATCGAGTTTGATGGGCAAATTCCCACAGAAGGTACGCTAGAAAGTTTGCCAGATGGATATGGATTTTTACGCAGTAGCGATTACCATTATTTAAGTAGCCCAGATGATGTATATGTGAGCCCAGGTCAAATAAAAATGTATGGGTTGAAAACTGGTGATACGGTAGAAGGTATGGTAAGGCCACCTAAAGAAGGTGAAAAATATTTTGCATTAATTAAGGTAGAAAAAATAAATGGTAAAAGCCCGGATAGCATCAGAGACCGTGTGCCGTTTGACTATTTGACGCCATTATTCCCGAATCAAAAATTAAACTTAACCACAGCGTCGTCTCATTATGGTACACGCATCATGGATTTGTTTAGCCCTATTGGTAAAGGTCAGCGCGGTATGATAGTAGCACAGCCAAAAACTGGTAAAACCATGTTGCTAAAAGAAGTGGCAAATGCCATTGCTGCCAATCATCCGGAATGCTATTTAATGGTGGTATTGATAGATGAAAGACCTGAGGAGGTAACAGATATGCAACGCAGTGTACATGCCGAAGTAATAGCTAGTACATTTGACGAGCCTGCAGAAAAACATGTAAAAGTAAGTACTATGGCTTTACAAAAAGCAAAACGCTTAGTAGAAGCGGGGCATGATGTTGTGATATTATTAGATAGTATTACGCGTTTGGCTCGTGCCCATAATACGGTAGCGCCTAGCAGTGGTAAAGTATTAAGTGGTGGTGTAGAGGCTAATGCCATGCAAAAACCAAAACAATTTTTTGGTGCTGCGCGCAAAATAGAAAATGGTGGTTCATTAACCATATTAGCTACAGCATTGATAGATACAGGTAGCAAAATGGATGAGGTGATTTTTGAAGAATTTAAAGGTACTGGTAATATGGAATTGCAATTGGATAGAAAACTAGCCAACCGCAGATTATTCCCTGCTATAGATATTGTACAAAGTAGTACTCGCCGCGACGACTTATTGCATAGCAAAGAAGTGCTAAACAAAATGTGGATTTTACGTAACCATATTGCAGATATGAAAGCCGAAGAAGCAATGACATTTGTACTAAGCCAAATGAAAGCTACAAAAAGCAATGAAGAATTTTTAGCTACAATGGGTAGATAAATTTTTAAGTAACAATATTAAAATGGCTATAAAAGTAATACCAACTTTTATAGCCATTTTTTTTTCTTGCTTACATTTAGAAACTTCATTACTTATATTTAGCTAATTCCAATCTTCTACACAATAACTTCATAAGTCAACACCTTTAAAACATAATAAGGTGAGAAAAAAAATTATTCTTTATTCGAAAAATATAAACTATTAATGCCTGGATTAATAGACACTAATTGGACTTCTGACACTGATGAGACTGATTAAACTTATTACATATAAATCAAACAAATAAGTCAAATAAGAATAATCAGTGTCAGAATAAATAATTACAAAATCAAATTTAGCTATTTCATTATTTATTTAATACTTTTACCATTCAATTATATTACTGCAAATGCCTATTTTCAAATTTAGAGTGTCTTGGCAAGAAGACGATAATATACAACGCGATATAGAAATATTAAGTGGTCAAACATTCGAAGATTTACATCAAAGTATAATCAAATCTTTTTTATTAAACCCTGCTTGGCATGCTACATTTGGTGTACTAAATGAAGTAGGCAAACGCGTATATTCTATAGATACCAAAGTAGAAAAAAATATAAAAGGAGCCGATTTTTTAAGCACTCGCAAAACTCCTATTGGTGCATTAGTTAGCCACCCTAGCCAAGAGTTTATTTATGCTTTGGAAAACGATAAAGAGTGGGATTTTTTAATAGAATTAAAAATAGTAGACAAAGCAGATGGCGATGCATCTATATACCCAAGAGTGGTGCGTATAGAAGGTATTAGCCCTATGGAGTTAGGTGCAAAAAAAGGTGGCAAAAAAGAAAAATTGATAGATGTAGAAGAGAAGTACGACCTAGAAAGCACTGATGGATTTGGCGACGAAGGCGAAGAAGATGATGGAAGTGGCAGCGGCTTTACCATAGAAGGTGGCGACGATGCAGGTGGCGATTCTTTTGGCGGAGATGATTATTAATGCCATGAAAAAAATTATTGTTGTTGCTGGGCCTACTGCTAGTGGCAAAACAGATGTAGCCATTGCCTTAGCCAAACATTTCCATACAAAAATTATTAGTGCAGATAGTAGGCAATGCTATCAAGAATTAAATATTGGTGTAGCCAAACCAAGTGCCGAGCAGCTAGCCCAAGTGCATCATTATTTTATTAATAGCCATAGCATGCATGCGGCATTGAATGTGGCGGATTATGAGCAGCTTGCCCTATCCTATTTGCAAGAAATACTTACAACAAACGATACCGCTATTGTAGTTGGTGGCACTGGTTTATACATAGATGCTTTATGCAATGGCATAGACCCAATGCCTGCAATTGACCCTGTAATAAACGAAACTGTAAATGCGCAATACAAACAACAAGGCATTGCTTGGCTGCAAGCATGTATTGCTACAGAAGATAAACTTTTTGCAGAAAAAGGCGAGATGCAAAACCCTGCAAGATTGATTCGTGCTTTGGTTTTTGTAAGAAGCACAGGCACATCTATATTGGCCTACAGAACCAAGCAAAAAGTAAAACGCGATTTTGAGATTGTAAAATATGCAATAGAAATGCCACGCGAAATTGTTTATGATAGAATTAATAGGCGCGTAGATATAATGATGCAAGAAGGTTTATTGGCAGAAGTAACTGCGCTGCTACCCTACCAACATTTAAAAAATTTAGCCACTGTTGGCTACCGAGAAATATTTGATTATTTAAACGGAAAGTGCACTTTAGAAAAAGCCGTAGACTTAATAAAACAAAACAGCAGAAATTACGCCAAAAGGCAGGTGACCTGGTTTAAGAAAGACGAGCAAATGCAATGGATGAGTGCAGAGGAGATATTGGCGGATGCTACCAATTCTTAATTTTTTTTATATTTTCTAACATCCTTCATTTTTAGCTTTCCTATATATCCATTATCTTGCAAGCCATTATGAAAGTAGTTTTATTTGCTGGCGGCTTAGGCACTCGTATTTCCGAAGAAAGTCATTTGCGACCAAAACCAATGATAGAAATTGGAGGCAAACCTATTTTGTGGCATATCATGAAAATATATGCGCATTATGGCCACAACGAATTTATTATTTGTTGCGGCTACAAAGCAGAGGTAATCAAAGAATATTTTACAAATTATTTTAGCAGAAATAACGACATTACTGTAGACCTTAGTACCAACCAAGTAACGGTGCACAACAACCACAACGAGCCTTTTAAAATTACGATGATTGATACCGGCTTAGAAACAATGACTGCTGGTAGATTGCGCCAAGTATTGCCATATACCAACAACGAAACTTTTTTATTGACCTATGGCGATGGTGTGTGCGATGTAGATATTAATGAAACAATTGCTTACCACCAAGCACATGGTAAAATTTGCACCATGACCACCATACAACCTACTAGCCGCTTTGGTGTAGTAAAAATGGATGACAATGGATTGGTAGAACAATTTGAAGAAAAACCAGAAGATAGCGGCACATGGATTAATGGTGGTTTTTTTGTAGTAAACCCAGAGGTAAAAAATTATTTGCATGATGATGCCAATGCCATTATGTGGGAAAGACAACCCATGCATGACCTTGCCAACAATAAACAAATTGTTGGCTATAAACACAAAGGCTTTTGGCGCTGTATGGATACCATGCGCGACAAAGAAGATTTAGAACATTTATGGAACACAAACCCAATTTGGAAAAAATGGTAACACTCTCCCACCTTACTCCGTATTTTAAAGATAAAAAAGTATTACTAACTGGGCACACTGGCTTTAAAGGCAGTTGGATGATGCAGGTTTTGGCGCGCATGGGTGCTAAAATTTGCGGCTATAGTTTGGCTCCAGAAAATGCCACAGATTTATTTTATCAGATAGATGGCGAAAATATGTGTGTGCAAAATTTGTATGAAGATATTAGAGATGCCAAGCGCCTAAAGCAAACTGTCATCAGCTTTGAACCAGATTTTATTTTTCATTTGGCAGCGCAGCCATTGGTGATAGATAGTTATACAAATCCACTATATACTTTCGAGGTAAATGCACAAGGCACAGCCAACTTGCTAGATGCCATGAAGCAATTAGAAAAAAAATGTATTTGTGTATGCATTACTACAGATAAGGTTTACGAAAATCCAGAAACAGGCATTCCATTTGTAGAAAATGATAAGCTTGGTGGGCACGACCCTTATAGTGCTAGCAAAGCAGCCGCAGAAATTATTATTAATAGTTACAGGCAATCTTTTTTTGACCCAACAAAATTTGCAACGCATCAAAAAGCATTGGCTAGTGTGCGCGCAGGTAATGTAATAGGTGGTGGTGATTATGCAAGCAATAGAATTATACCAGATATAGTAAGAAGCATTACAAGCGATACCAAATTAACCTTACGCAATCCTAATGCTACAAGGCCATGGCAGCATGTGATAGAACCAATTGGTGCTTACTTATTGCTAGCTAGCAAAATGTGGGAGGCTCCTGTAAAATATGCTACAGCTTATAACTTTGGGCCGGAAACAAATGATGTGCTAACAGTGCAAGCATTAGTAGAAAAAGCTATTGAAGTATTTGGCAATGGAAGTTTTGATATACAGCAAGACCCTAACCAAAAACACGAAGCACAAAACCTGATGCTAAATATAGAAAAGGCAAAACACGATTTGCAATGGGCACCTAAGTATAATGCCTTGCAAAGCATCACTAAAACAATAGAATGGTATAAAGACGATAGGAATGGTGATATGAAATGTTTGGAGCATATCCAAGCCTATTTTGAAGACAAAATAAATGATGCCAATGATTAGTAAAGATACAGCTATTGCAGAAGTAAAATTGATAGAACAATTTAGGCACAACGATAATCGTGGTGCATTTGTAAAAACATTTCATCAAAACGATTTTATAGCTGCAGGCATAAATTTTGAAATGCGTGAAAGCTTTTATAGCGTAAGCAGTCAGCATGTATTACGCGGTATGCATTTCCATCATGCACCTGCAGACCATGCTAAAATTGTGTTTTGTACAGATGGCGAAATTTTGGATGTAGCTTTAGACATTCGCATAGGCTCTCCTACTTTTGGGCAATACGCAACAGCCAATTTAAGTTTTGAAAATAATAATGCGTTATACATTCCAAAAGGATTTGCACATGGTTTTTTAACGCTTAGTAAATCTGCTACTACATTTTATTTTGTAAGCGGAGAATATAGTCCTGCGCATGACGATGGCATTTTACACACAAGTTTTGGTATGGATTGGCCTTGCGAGAATATCATTACCAACCAAAGAGATTTGGATTTTCAAACCATAACAGCCTATCAACAGAAACATCAACTATAATTTTTTGACGAATGAAAATATTTATTTCTGGCGCATCTGGCTTAGTTGGTAGCAATTGCCTAAAACATTTTACAGAACAAGGCGTAGAGGCTATTGGCACTTATTTTAGTTATGCATTGCCTGGTATTTTTCCATTTAATACTTTAGATATTAATGATGCAAATAACTTTGATGTAAAAGCATTTGCACCAAATATAATTGTACACTGTGGCGCCATGACGCATGTAGATGCTTGCGAAACTGCTGTGCAAGAAAGCTATAATAAAACTGTACAAAGCACTATTCATTTAATAGCATTAGCTAAAGAATTGAATGCAAAATTGGTGTACCTCAGCACAGATTACGTGTTTGATGGCAAGCATGGTCCATACTCCGAAGAAGATGCTGTACACCCTTTGAGCATCTATGCCAAGCATAAATTAGAGGCAGAGCAAGCGGTATTGCAAGCCAATACAAATAATTTGGTTTTACGCATCACCAATGTGTATGGAAAAGAAGCACGCAATAAAAATTTTGTATCTAGAATAATAGAGCAATGCCAAAACAAGCAAGAGCTAACATTAAATCTTCCGCAAGACCAATATGCAACACCTGTAAACGCTTGGGATGTAGCAAGAGCCATGTATGTGCTTTTAAAAGATAATCAATCTGGGGTTTTTCATATAGCAAGTACCGATTGGATGAACCGCGTAGAGTTGGCTACTACCGTTTTAAAATATTTTCCAGAGGCGAAATATAGCATGAAAGGTATTTTAACCAAAGACCTGAACCAACCTGCAGATAGGCCTTTGTTAGGCGGTTTGCTAAAAACGAAGTTTAGTAATTTGTATCCAGATTTTATGTTTAGCAATGTAGATGATTTTGTAAAAGATGCGTTGCAATAAATAGTATTACAATTTCCTATCTCCTATTCCATTTCTTTACCAAAATTTTATATAATTCAACCATTGCATCTCGGTTTTTATGCTTATGTTTGTCGTCTTGTTTAATCAGAGCTTAAGGCATTCGGTATAAGTAAACAAGTAGAAAAATATTTTTTCTAAGCCTTATACTATTTTCTTTTCGCTCGCAATTTATTATTTAGCATGACAAATTATATTAGTGTTCCTTATGGTAGCACAGTACATGGCCAAGAAGAAATTGATGCCGTAGTACATGTATTAAAAACGAGTACCCAAATGGGTAAACATGTAAGAGAATTAGAAGAAAAAATTGCTAGTCTTTACAACAAAAAATATGGTATAGGTGTAAACTCTGGCTCTAGTGCCTTATACCTTGCAATGGATTTATTAGATTACCCTGCAGGCTCAGAAGTAATAACTCCTGCACTAACCTTTAGCACTACTGTAGCACCATTGGTAAAAAAAGGTTGGGTGCCAGTGTTTGTAGATGCAGAGGAAGGCACTTACAATATAAATGCAGATAAAGTAGAAGCCATGATTGGTCCTAAAACCAAAGCCATGGTGATTCCGAATTTGATAGGCAATTTACCTAACTGGAAAAAATTAAGAGAGCTTGCAGATAAATATAATTTGTTTGTACTAGAAGATAGCGCAGATACATTGGGTGCAGAAATAGATGGTGAATCTAGTGGTAGATTTACAGATATGAGCACTACTAGTTTCTATGGTAGCCACATCATCAACTGCGGTGGAAATGGTGGAATGCTTTGTGTAAATAACGATGAGCATTTGCGTCGTGGAAAATTATTGCGCAGCTGGGGAAGAAGCAGTAGCCTATTTGTAGAAAGCGAAGCAATCGAAAACCGTTTTAATGTGCAAGTAGATGGTATTCCTTACGATGCAAAATTTGTATTTGAAGAGCCCGGCTATAATATAGAGCCTAGCGAAATGGGTGCTGCTTTTGGCTTAGTACAATTGAGCAAATTAAACAACAATTTAGATTTACGCGCAGAGCATTATGCCAATATGCGTAGCTTTTTTGAGCAATACGAAGAGTATTTTATTCTTCCAAAACAATTACCAAATTCGCGCACTGGCTGGTTGGCATTTGCTGTTACTATCCGCGATAGCGCACCATTTAAGCGCACCGAATTACAAATATTTTTAGAGAAAAGAAACATCATGACACGTACTGTATTTACGGGAAATATATTGCGTCAGCCAGGCTTTAAAAATTGTGCACACCGTGCAAGTGCAGATGGCTACGAACATAGCGATAGAGTGATGCGTGGTGGAATGCTAATGGCCTGCCACCATGGTTTGCGTGCCGAGCAAATAGATCATGTAAAAGAAAGCGTAACAGCTTTTATGAATAGTAAAAAATAATTCTTAAAAAAACCTCTAAGCAATTAGAGGTTTTTTTATGCCTAAATTGAATTGGCTTTTGGCAAATTCCTATATCTTTATATTATTAATTGAATTATGAAAAAAATATTATTCGCAATAAGCATTTTTATATGCTTTACAATAAGTGGTTCTGCCATAGGTAGTATACATCCAAATAAAAATTTACTGCCCATCAAAAAATGGGGAGAGGTGCTAGAAAGGCCTAGCAAATGGAGTTATGGTGGCGTATTTGGATTAAACTTTATACAAGATGGTTTTGTGTTTAATTTTTCGCCAATGGTTACCTATCGGGCTAGCAACAGAGTATTTTTAGGCGTAAGTAGTGGCCTTAGTTATTTTCAGCAAAAAGCCAAAGTATTTAATAATAATACCATGGCTTACGAAAATTTTACGTTGCGCAATACTTATTATGATAATTCTATCTTTTTAAGATGGTTTGCAGTTGGCCTTACCTTTATACAAATAGAACCAGGCATTGTAAATTTCAGAGATATTTATGGC
>CAIXQW010000281.1 GCA_903921675.1 uncultured bacterium
CTGAATTTGTGCTATTCTATTTTTAAAATCAGATTTAAATTTCTACTGATTATCATTTCAAAAAAATATTTAATCATAACGATTTGCAAACACTCTAGCATTAACTCAGGCAATGTGGATTGTTTGCCCTATATTTGCAGTGTGGGATAGAGCAGTGGTAGCTCGTTGGGCTCATAACCCAAAGGTCGTAGGTTCGAACCCTACTCCCGCAACTAGATTATAAAATACCCTTGACTTTTTTCAAGGGTATTTTTTTTATGCCTTAAGCAAAATTTTATTACTTAAATGCATATTTATTATAACAAATTTAAAAAAACAAATCCCTTTACTTATCTTACTTTTGTAAAAAACAATAATGATAGATTTAACCTTTAGTCCCACATTCAAAGCTGGTTTTGTAAGTATATTGGGCAAACCAAATGCTGGCAAAAGCACTTTAATGAATGCTATACTTGGCGAAAAACTAGCGATAGTATCCCACAAAGTGCAAACTACGCGCCACCGCATCATGGGTATATGGAACGAAGGAGATACACAAATAGTATTTAGCGACACCCCTGGCATTATAGAACCAGAATACCTAATGCACAAACGCATGATGACGCAAGTAGCGGGTAGCGTAAAAGATGCAGACGTAATTATTTTTATGTTTGATGTAAAAGATGATTTGAAAGAAGCCACAGCTATGCTGGAAGCACTGCATTTAAAAGTGCCAGTGATAGTTATTGCAAATAAAATAGATACCCTTAAAACAATACACGAAGAAGAAATAAAAACTGCATTTGCTGCTATTAAACAATGCAAAAGTGTATTGTTTATTTCTGCATTGCAAAAAGATGCCACTTTGCCTCTGATAAAAACGATACAAGAGCAAATGCCATTGCATCCGCCATATTACAACACAGATGAGCTGAGCGACAGACCAATGAAGTTTTTTGTTTCAGAAATGATTCGCGAGCAATTGTATTTATTATTAAATGATGAGTTGCCCTATCATAGCGCAGTGCTTGTAGAGAAATACGAAGAAAAAAATACGCTAACCAAAATAGTTGCAAGTATTATTGTAACTCGCGAAACGCAAAAAGGAATTGTATTAGGTAAAGGCGGCGAAATGATTAAAAAAATTGGTTCATTATCTCGCGAGCAAATTGAAAAATTTATAGATAGAAAAGTATTTTTAGAACTGCATGTAAAAGTGCGGGCCGATTGGCGTACCAAAGAAAATTTTTTGAATGAATATGGATATTGATCTGCAAAACATACCTGTAGAAAGTATTGCACTGCGCACAAATTTAAATATAGATATTCTACGCTTAGATGCTATTCATCCGGAAATAAGTGGCAATAAATATTTTAAATTAATCAATAATATTAAAGAAGCTACGGAAGCTGGCTATCAACAAATAGTTACACTCGGCGGAGCTTTTAGCAATCATTTGCATGCAACATCTTATTTATGCAGCCAATTAGGTTTGCAAAGCATAGGTATTATCAGAGGGCAAAAAGTATTTAACCCTACTTTAATAGACTGCTCTAAATGGGGAATGAAATTTGGATTTACAGATTACTTTAATTGGGTAAATTTAAATTACAAACAACTAAAAGAGAATATTGCTGCACAATACCCAGAGGCTTTTTTTATACCAATGGGTGGAGATAATTTGCAAGGCGTAGAAGGTTTTTCTTTATTAAAAAATTACTTGGCCCCTTACGATGTAATTATTTGTAGTGTAGGCACTGGTACTACCTTAGCTGGTATTCGCAAATACACGAAAGATCATCAAACAATTATAGGTATTCAATCCGTAAAAGATGCGAAAGTAAAAGCGAATGTGGCTTTTAAAAGTGGTAGTAATAATTTTATGTTATTAGACAATCATACCTTCGGTGGCTTTGCCAAGTTTGATAATAATTTAGTAGACTTTATGCGTTTTATTTTCCTTACCTTTCAACTAAAGTTAGATTTTGTGTATACTGCAAAAAGCATGTATGCCTTATACGTAGGTGATTTGGATGCTTGTATTAAACCCTCCGACAAAGTATTATTTATTCATACCGGGGGCTTACAGGGCAATAGAGGCGCAGAAGCAATGAATGAAATTTTTAAGCTGTAGATATAAGATTAATACACTTGTCAATGTAAGTAGCAAACAAATAAAACTTTATTATTATGAAATCTGTTAATCTAATATCTAAAAATCTTCCTGCTAATTACCAATTCAATAATACCTAGTTGCTGAATTACTGCTTACCTTTGCCGCTATGTCATTTACAGTAGCCATCGTAGGTAGGCCCAATGTGGGTAAGAGTACAATATTCAATCGTTTGATAGAGCGCCAAAAGGCCATTGTAGACGATTTGAGTGGTGTAACTCGCGATAGACAATACAATGTAGCAGAATGGTGTGGCAAATCGTTTGATTTGATAGACACTGGTGGATTTGTAGATAGAAGCAAAGATATTTTTGAAAAAGAAATTCGCAAGCAAGTAGTAATAGCTTTAGACGAAGCTAGTTTAATAATATTTGTAGTAGATGTTACTACAGGCATTACGGCATTAGATGATGAAATGGCTGCTTTATTGCGCCGCAGCAAAAAGCCAGTGCTATTGATGGTCAATAAAGTAGATAATCACTCTAGAGGATTAAGCGCAACTGAATTCTATAGCCTTGGCTTTGAACATACATTTTTTGTAAGTAGCCTAAGTGGTAGTGGCACTGGCGAAATGCTAGATGAATTAATTAAACACATTCCTGATGATGCAGTGTGGGATAGCGATATGGATGACCTGCCAAAGATTGCAATTGTTGGTCAGCCGAATGTAGGCAAAAGTAGCATGCTAAATGCATTGGTAGGCAAGGAGAGAACCATCGTTAGTCCTATTAGCGGTACCACGCGAGATACAATTCATACAAGATATACGCAATTTGGAAAAGACTTTGTATTGGTAGATACTGCTGGCCTTCGCAAGAAAAGCAAGGTGCATGAAGACCTAGAATTTTATAGTGTAATACGCGCTATCAAAGCTTTAGACGAAGCAGATGTATGTATGCTAATGATAGATGCTAAAGAAGGTTTTACTTCGCAAGATGTAAATATTTTTAGCCTTGCAACGCGTAAAGGTAAAGGTGTAGTGATAGTAGTGAACAAATGGGATTTGATAGAAAAAGAAACCATGACTAGCGTAAAATTTGAAGAAATTATTCGCGAAAAAATTTCTCCGTTTAAAGATGTGCCAATTGTATTTACAAGTGTAAAAGATAAGCAACGCATCATGAAGGCAATAGAAGTGGTGTTAGAGGTAGTAGAAAACAGAAATAGAAAAATTACTACAAGCAAGTTAAATGATATTATGCTTCGCGAAATAGAAAGATTTCCGCCACCGATACACAGAGGTAATTCTATTAAAATTAAATACTGCACACAGCTGCCAGTAGTAGTGCCAAGTTTTGCATTCTACACCAATTATCCAAAAGAAATTAGTGGTAGCTATACCAACTTTATAGAAAATAAAATCAGAGAACATTTTGAATTTAGTGGTGTACCTGTAAGGGTATTCTTTAGAGAAAAATAAAATGGCCAAGGAATTATTTGCAAATAAATCAGTTTGTAAATTGTTTTTTAAAATTTGTTTGCTTAATATAATATTCGTAATCTTTTACTAAACTATGATTTGGTGGCAATTGGATTTTTAAAAATTTTGCATCGTCAACAAAATTAAGAACAGAAATCAAGTTTGTTTCATCTCCTACATTTACAGACCCAATTCCTTTGGCAGTAAATACTTTATTACCATCAGTAAGATTTATTTTTATAATAAATGCCATATAAGGACAATCTTCGCAACGACTGCCGCCATAAAATAGTTGTAATCCATTTTTAAGAACAACAGGTTGTTTTGGTATTAAGCTTACTTTTTTAGCAATTGTATCAAATGGTAATTATGTATGATTTGGATGATTTATTAAATCTGACAACACAGCATTTAAAGCTTTAGGTTCAACTCTTAATTTTTCATTTTCTTTCTCAAAAATTGTGTCTATTTGATTTCTAAAATAATAATAATTTAGGATAGCCAAATTAATTGACTCTTACCTCTACCACCACTCCATTTTGTCCAACAACAATTGCCGTATAGCTATCCACTTTTACAATGTCATACATATTAAAATTGGTTTTAGTATCCAGCGTTTTAAATTCATCAGTTGAATTATTTTTATACAACAACTTGCCTTTACTGCCGCATGCAATAATTGTATTGCCTACCATTGCTACATCCCACACAACATCTGTTTGCGGAATTTTATATACTTTATTATTAATCAATACCACACCAAATTGCCTTCTGAAATTTTTACTGCCACAATAAATAATTGTACTATCTGTTGCAAAAGCTTTGTGCAATAAGTAAGGATAATGTTTTTTCTTTTGCCAATGCTTGCCATTCCATTGCAAAATGCGAGTGCCAAACAAATTGTATTTTAATGCTTCTACATGTTGATGGTTTTTATAAATATCCCAAATAGCACTTGCCCAATATTTTTTTGTATGTAGCACTTTAGCTTGTTGATTAGTGATGAAAATTCTTCCATGTGGAATGGCTTTGCTACCTGCTGCAATTTTCGTGTGCAAACTGCCAATAAAACAAGAATCATTTTGATAAGCACCGCAGTAAATTGCTTGATTACGCTTACAATCAATTGTATTACTATAAATTTGATGTTCTGCAAATGCTTGGATACTAGACTTATTGCAAAGCATTAAATCATAATTATTAGTTGGTAAAATATGATACACAGTTTCATCAAGCATAATACTCTCATTAACTACAAAACTATCATTTAATTTTTCAATGATAATAAAAGTGCCGTTTTTACCAGCTGCTTCTAACGAATTACTATCCATTACTTGCACATCATACAAGCTTTGGTTTGCACTAGCACTATATAATACCTTACAAGTTACAGTTTGTGCAATTGAAGATGCCACATTGCCTAAAAGCAATAAAAAAATAAAAAACTTTTTCAGCGTCAATTATTTAAAATATTGCATCAAACCTTTCATAGGGCTTTTCATTATTTGCCCCAACTCAATATTGTACTGACCACATAATTGTGCAATTACATCTTGCGCTTCGTAGCTTACACTGCCACAAAAATGCACAGGCACTTTCCATACTTGCTTGTACTTTATTAAGTGATTAATAAAAAATTCATTCAAGCAATCTTCTATAATATTTTCTATAATATAATGCCCACGATGGTCGAAACAAAATTTTGCAAACTGCGCTAAAAACCGATTTGGGAATGGCTTGCGATAGATAGATTCTAAAATTTCGGATTGCGTTAATTTAAATGTTTCCTCAAAAGCATCTTGCATTTCTTTTTCTAAAATACCATACAAATAATATTGTAATAATTTTTTACCTAAATGATTGCCACCTCCTTCATCACCAAGTACAAAACCCAAAGAAACCTGTTTTTCGGCCATTTTTTTTCCGTCAAAATAGCAACTATTGCTACCTGTGCCTAGTATAACTGCAATACCTTTATTATGCTGGCATGTAGCCAATGCGGCTGCTAGCATATCGCTTTCTACAGTAATATTGCGTATTCCAAAATGATAGCGCAAGCATTTAATTAGGTTTTCTTTTTTTTCGCTATTGGCTATTCCACTGCCATAAAAAATTATTTTATCCAACAATATTTTATCTGTATTAATTTTCAATTCCTTTTCAAAAATATCTATTATTTCACCTTGCGACAGAAAAAACGGATTGATACCCTGCGTTTTGTAATTGGTAGCTTTACCATTGCGCAGCAAACACCAATCTGTTTTGGTACTACCACTTTCTGCTATTAAAATATTATTAGATTGCATATCAGCAAATGTAAAAAAGAATTGGAAAAGATTCTCATTCGCAAATAAATTGGTAAATATATAATTATAAGCATTTCTCATTTTAAATTAACTGCACATAAAAAAGTAAACAAATTC
>CAIXQW010000282.1 GCA_903921675.1 uncultured bacterium
TTTGAAAACAATGCAAATAAAGCAATGAGTAATACAAAGACAACACTGCAAAGAATACACAAAGCCCATATCCCCTAGCTAAACAAAAAAAATCTACCACAAACGGATTGGCATGTAAAAAAATAAACAACGCTATAGCAGGAATAATCGTAAGTTGAAATAATTGTGCTATTCTTATTATAGTAATGCCAAACAAAATTCCGGCTAGCACATTTGGCAATCGTAATACTAATAAAGTTGGCGAAAAAAAATGAGTCAATAATTGAATTGCACCTGTATTTAGTAAGTGATTATTGGCATCGCTCCATTTAGATTTATCTATAAAAAATTCTTGAAATGGTATCTTACAAATATTCAGCCAAGTACCAGCCTCATCGTGGCCAATACTCATGGTATTCGCTTTTACAAAGTAATAAATACTCCAACCAAAAAGCAATATATATAAATACCAATATTGCTTAATACTACTTAATAAAGTATTTGCATTCCAATTATTCATTACTCATATCTATTTGGCTATATACTTGCAGGCTATCTGTTTTCTTATTAAAACCATGCACGGTAATTATTTTTTCTTTGGTGGGCAATAAATCAAAATAATTTTCACTAAATACTACATCTCCGTTTTTACAGTATAGAAAAACATCTTTTGCAAAGTTTAAAGTACCAATTTGAAATGTAGTATCATTTAGCCATTGCACATCATAAAAAGTAGGTTGCAGTTTTAAATTTTTTGGTTTTGTAAAATAAAATAGTTGCTGAATATCCATTCCATCTTTATTTTTTATTTCTATCAATAAGTAACTCATACCCCAATTATAGGAATCGAAATTTGCTTTATCAAAAAAACTAGTAGTATAGTAATTGCCGCCTTCTCCTTTTATCCAATCTATCTTATCTGTTTTATACACTACCTCACCATAAAAATCCATTACAGAAAAAGTAGTTTCCATATTATACATCTCTATAGTAGGTTCGCAAATGCTCAATGCGTATCTATAAATATTTGTATCCAAAATATTTGTATCGTTTTGTGCAATAAATTTTCCAAGAGTCAATGCATTTTTATCATACAAATTTTTAATTGCATAATAGCTGGACTTTGGTCTGCCAAAAAAATCAATGATACTCCAAGATATTGCAGGCCATACATCATTCAGTTGCCAAGGCATAGTGCCATTGCAATATGGAAACGCGCTACGATGCGCCATGATAGCGGTTTGCAATGCATCTCTTTGCATCATTTGTGTAAAATAAATATAACCTAAGCTGTCTCTATGCATGGGATAATCTTGCAAGTAATGAGAAATTGTAGAAAAGCCTTCTGAATTTTTTTGATGATTGGTAAAATTAGAATCTGAGAAATTCATTTGCTTGGCATCACAAAACTGATGAACAGTATGTATGTCTGGCATTGCTTGCATTCCATACTCACTCATAAACCTTGGCACTTTAGTCCAATAATTTGTAATTGGTTCTTTGCCCCACCAAACTCCCCAATAATGCGAGTCGCCTACTTCCATGCTTTCTGGTTTGCCCCATCCTATTTTAGGCGAACTTGCAATATACGGTCTTGCATCATCCCACACTTTTATAATATTCGGAATTTCTATGGTATAAAACTGCAAATAATCTTGCCATATACTTGCACATTGCTCATTAGTATATTTTTTTTGCCATCCCCAATTGTGCCACCCTTCGTCTATTTCATTATTCCCACACCACAATACAATGCATGGATGATGACGCAATTTTCTTACTGCATCTTCTACTTCTCGTAATAAATTAGTTTTTAAATTTTCATCATGTGGTAAGAGCAAATTTGCAAACATAAAATCTTGCCATACCATTATATTGTTTTCGTCGCACAGGGTATAAAAATAATCTGGAGGATAAACGCCACCACCCCAAATTCTAATCATATTAATATTTGCCTGCTTGCATTGGCTGATGATACTATCATAATATCTATTGCTAGTGGGCAATAAAATAGAAGGAGGAACCATGTTGATACCTTTTATAAAAATTGGTTTTCCGTTTATAGAAAATTGAAATTTTTTTTCATCAAACTGTGCCAATGGTTGAATAATAGAATACACTGGATAAGGCGATACTGCAATATCTCCGCTTTTGATATATACTGATTTGTAGATACCCATAGTTAGTACCTTTGGCGAAAAATCCCACCCAAATTGATAGGCAGCTTTGCGCACATAAGCCCTGCTATCTGTAGGCAATACAATATTATCTTTTGCCGCTAAACTATCTGCATATTTCTGCACTCCGGTAAATGTTACAGATAATAAATTATCATACCTGCGTAAATAGTTTTTTACATCAAAATTCCAAGTGCGATGCATATTATTTACATCACCTATACATATGCCATTCAAATATACTTTGGCGTAGGTATCTATGCCTTCAAAAATAATACTGATAGATTTTTGCCCCATCATACTACTAGGCACATCAAAATAATTTGCATATTCCCATGATTCATTATCTACCCAAGCACATGCCTTTTCGTCATTGCCCCATAGTGGGCTAGGAATCATTTTTCTTTTTATTAATTCTGTTTGCACACAGCCAGGAACAGGCACATTCATCCAAGAGCTTTGTTTTACATTTCTCAATTTCCATCCTTTGTTTAATGGAAACGAAAAAGTGTTTTGCGCAACAATATTTGCAGAAAATAATAGGAATGCTATTACTATAAAAAAATGTATTTTAAAAATTCGAATCATGCACTTGTTGCACTTGCTACTAACTCTTTTACTAATGCTGTAGAAGTTGCCATGTGAGTTTCTTTTTGGAAATGAGTGCTAAAATAATTCATTTTACTGATAGATGTATCTTTCATACTAGCATGAATTTCTGTAGCATGGCAAATGTCAATTATTTCCTTAGCATTAGCAGCTGTAACACCAGCTCCAGGCATTATTATTATTTGATTATTTGTTTTTTCTATTAATTCTTTTATGAAAAATCTGCCATCATAGGCATTGCTGAATTGGCCACTAGTTAATATTCTGCGGCAACCTAAATCAATAATTTTTTGTACACTTTCCAAAGCATTTTTAGCTCTATCAAATGCTCTATGAAAAGTTATTTGCATATCACCTGCTTGGCTAATTAAGCTTTTACAAATAGGTACATCTACATCACCATCAGCAGTTAGAGCACCTATTACAATACCTTTGCAACCCATATCTCTAAACAAAGCAATGTCGTATTGCATAGTAGCAACATCTGCAATATCATATAAAAAATCACCCCCTCGTGTTCTAATAATTGGGAAGCAATCAATAGGAATATTTTTAATACAATAATCTAATGTGCCTGCGCTTGGTGTGGTGCCTCCTTCTGCCAAGTTACTTACTAACTCTATCCGATGCGCACCTCCTTCGTAAGCACTGATGGCGCTTGCAATATTATTTGCTGCTATTTCTACTTTCATTTATTTTTTATTGATAATCACGGTAAGAACCCCAAAGCAGTCCCGACATTTTTAATCGGGATGGAAACAAACATAGGAATTGGGGTAGAGCCCCTATGTAATAAACCCTCTGATAGCTCGTTACTCGCATCGGGATTCAAAAATCTAACACTCATTCTTCGCGTTGATTTTTGTAATAATAATCGCTGTCCATTAATTTTTCGTAGGTATCTGTTTTTACAGCATACTGAAATCCTTTTTGCAAAGCATAGGCACCGAATTGTCCTTTTTTATTAATAGCAATAAACCCAACCTGCATTTCTTTGGTATTATTTGGCGATTTTTCTACAACTCTTTCTACTGCTTTTTTGCAAGCTGCATAAGGGCTATCTCCATTACGCATCAACTCTACTACCAAGTGTGTACCTGCAATTCTAATTACTTCTTCGCCTACACCGCTGCTTGTAGCAGCGCCTACTTCGTTATCTACAAACAGGCCAGCACCTATGATTGGACTATCGCCTACTCTACCATGCAACTTATAAGCCATGCCACTAGTAGTGCAACTGCCACTCATATTATTATCTTTATCCAATGCTATCATACCAATAGTATCATGATTTCTTTTGCCACTTTCTATATTAATGATTGGTTTGTATTTACTTTCTTTCAACCATTTTTTATATTCGATTTTACTATCTTTACTTAAGCCTTTCCATTCGTTTTTAAAACCATTTTTAATTGCAAATTGAAAAGCACCATCACCTACTAACATCACATGTGGCGTTTTTTCCATTACTGCCCTTGCCACACTGATAGGATGTTTTATTTTTTGCAACATAGCTACACTACCACATCTATTTTTATCATCCATTATACAGGCATCTAATGTTACAAAACCATCTCTATCTGGCCTACCATTCAAGCCTACACAACAATTATTTTCAAGTTCTGTAATTTTTACTCCTGCTTCTACAGCGTCTAAGGCGGTACCATTGTTACCAATAATTTTCCATGCAGCAGCATTGGCACGAATGCCTGCATCCCAAGTGCTTACAATTAATCCATTGGGTTTGCTTGCTTTAATTGGCGATGATGCAAAAGATTTTAATACATTAAAAATAGGTAAGGCAGTTGTAAGTGCTATACTTTTTTTTAGAAAGGAGCGGCGATGTTGCATAATATAATTATGGTCTTTTTGTGTGTTGATGGATAATAAATTGTTCAAACTGTTGTAAAGTAAAACTACTTAAATTTTGTGAAGCCAACAAACCAGCTTTTTGTGCAGCATACACACCATATTCATTATCCGCTATTCCTTCTACTTTATGCGCGTCTGGATTTATGCTAATCAATACATTTTTTTCTACAGCATATGGTAACCATTGCCAATCTAAATCTAATCGTCTTGGATTAGCATTCAACTCTAGCACTACATTATTTGCTGCGCAGGCATCAATTATTTTTTTCATATCTAATGGGTAACCGGCCCTACCCAACAATAGTCTTCCTGTAGGATGGCCCAAAATATTGGTATATGGATTTTCGATAGCCTTTAATAGTCGAGCCATTGCTTTTTCTTCGGTCATGTTCAGCACACTATGCACACTAGCTACTATTACATCAAAGCTATTCAAAATTTCTGATGTATAATCTAAGTTACCATCTGGTAAAATATCGCACTCTATACTTTTAAAAATTTTGAATGGTGTTAATGTTTTATTTAATTCTTCAATCTCTTTGTGTTGTTCTGCAATTCTTTCTGGCCGCAATCCATTGGCATAAGCTGCATATTGGCTATGGTCGCTTATTACTAAATATGCATAACCGCTGTTTTTGCAAGCCAAAGCCATCTCTTGCAATGTGTTTGCACCATCACTATATGTGCTATGGTTATGTATGATGCCTTTTATATCTGCAAATTGAATCCAATTATTTTGCGGCAATGCTAATGTGTTTGCTACAGTATATTCTCTTATCACAGGAGAAATAAATGGCAGTTGCTGACTTGTAAAAATTTCTGCTTCATCACTACATGTACTAATAGAATATTGATTTTGAAAATCATTTACAAAATCTGAAGAACCAGTAGTGGTAAAAACTAATGTACCAAATTCATTTGCTTCACAACAATACAATTTTATAGGTATACCATGACTTGTACATAATATAATTTTATCTTCTATATTTATTTCTGTAAAATATTGCGCATCCAAATTACTGGCAATACTTTCTGCTTTTCCCACAATTACATATTCTACAAATTCTATAATATTACTTTGCCTACGAATATCTCCTGTTAGTGAAACCTGCCATTTTTTTAATTGCGTAAAATATAAAAGTAACTGATCTGAAAAATATTTCACTTTAGCATACATATATTTTCCATTACTATTTAAATAAAACTCTGTTGCATCTAAAATACTTTGTTGCAATTTTTCACCAAAGCCTTTATAAGCTATCAATCTATTTTCGTTGCAAGCATATAATAATTCACTTGGATTTTCAATGTTCATTTCTTTCCAAACAATGCGTAATTTTTTAGGACCTAATCCTTTTATTTGCATCATTTGCAAAATTCCATCAGGTGTATTTTGCAACCAATGTTGCAATATATTTAGCGTGTTGGTATCTAATAATTCAAAAATAAAATCTGCAATTGCATTAGTAATGCCACGTAATTTATAAATATTATTTCTAGGCATTGTACTCATTTCAGAAGTGTATCTATCTATCTGAAACGCTGCATTAGAAAGGCTTTTAGCAAGTTCTGCATCTTGGTTATGTAAGTCTAACATTTTAGATAGCGAGCTTAACTCATCAGCAATATCACTATTTTTCATTTTGTGAAATTAGTAAAGTATAGGCATAAAAAAAATCCCGAATAAAGATTCGGGATTTTTTCTTTAAGGTTGTTACACCTGATAAGTTGTAACAACTTATTTTTTCTTTGGAGCCGCTTTCTTTGCAGGAGCTGCTTTTTTAGCTGGAGCCGCTTTCTTTGCAGGAGCTGCTTTTTTAGCTGGAGCCGCTTTCTTTGCAGGAGCTGCTTTTTTAGCTGGAGCTGCTTTCTTTGCAGGTGCTGCTTTTTTTGCAGGTGCTGCTTTTTTAGGAGCCGCTTTTTTAGGAGCTGCTTTTTTTGCAGGTGCTGCTTTTTTTGCAGGAGCCGCTTTTTTTGCAGCTGCTTTTTTTGGAGCTGCTTTTTTTGCTGTTGCCATTTTTGTTTTGAATTTTATGGTTAATAAATATTAGAACTAGCACAAATATAGTAACTATTTTTTACAACCAAATATTTTTGAACTTTTTTTTTAAAAATCAAAAAAATATTTTTCATGCATACATATATGTTTTTTTATTATTGAAATTTTTTTTGCAATTATTTATTCTGCAAGCATTTTTAATTTACAATTTTTATCAAAATATTTTTATACAAAAAAAAGTAATGCATAAATTATTATTGAGTATTGTAAGTTGAAAATATAAATATTGCTATATGAATTTATATTAAACATTCAATACATTTGCAATACAATTATGTATTCATTTATTTCACATCAGGATGAGTTAGGCAAAAGTATTAATACTGCTTGTCAAAATTTATTTACACAAATACAAGCCTTAAATATTGAAGCACTTCCTTTAGAACCATTCTTTAGGCAATACTTTATTAAGTGCCATTTAACTAGACCTTACTTTAGTTTAAAAACTAGCGCAAAGTTACTATACGAAGGCATTACAGCTACTGGTAAGCATTATAAAGATGTTATAGTAATGGATTATGGTGCTGGATTAGGCACACTATATATAATTGCCAAAATGATTGGTGTGAAAAAAATTATATATAATGATCTGCTTCCAGAATTTGCTATGCCTGCTATAGAAGTAGATAAAGTACTTGGACATATTATGGATGAATATATTATTGGAGATACTGAAGATACATGCAAACAATTAGCTGCAAAAAATATTATCTGCGATGTAATTGTAAGTAGAAATGTAGTAGAACACATTTACGATTTGAAAGATTATTTTTCTATCATTCATCGCTACCAACCAAGAGCAATTTTATATAATAGTACTACAGCAAATTGGAATAATCCTGCTGCACATATTCAACATATTTTTTTACATAAAAAATACAGACCAACTGTTGTCGCACAAAAAATAAATATTATTAAAACTAAAATTCCAACTATTACTACTGAAGATGCAAATCAACTAGCTATGTGTTTAGTGCAATATGGAGGCATAGAATTTGAAAACGCCATTGAAGAATTTGCATCTACTAAAAAATTTCCAACACCAAAAAATGATTATACAAATGTGTGTGATGAAAATGGAACATGGAGTGAGCACTTAATAAAATTTTCTGATTATAAAAA
>CAIXQW010000283.1 GCA_903921675.1 uncultured bacterium
AGATATTCAATTGGGGGATGGTTTAAGTTTTGATATTTTCAAAAAGGTTAAGATTAATGTTCCAATAATATTTTGTACTGCTTACAACGAATATGCTCTTGAAGCGTTTAAGGCAAACGGAATAGATTATATTCTAAAGCCTTTTAACATTGCCGAAATTAAAAAAGCAATTGAAAAATTTGAACTACTTACTAATAAAAATGAAGTATCTATTAATAAGCTACTGGAATATCTTTCAATAAAGCAGCCAACGGCGAATAATGTCTCAATACTCGTGTATCAAAAAGATGTTATTATACCCATAAATAACTATGATATAGCTATCCTACAATTAAATAATGGTATAGTAAAATTGGTGACATTTAATGGTACTATTTATTTCACCACTCAATCTTTAGAAGAAATAGAAAAACTAAATCAACTTTTCTTTTTTAGAGCAAACAGACAATTTATACTTCACAGAAAAATAGTAAAAGATGTTGTACAACATTTTAATAGAAAGCTTTTGGTTCGCCTGGCTATACCTTTTGATGAACAAATTTTTATAAGTAAAGAAAAAACACCTGCTTTTTTAGCTTGGCTTACTTCTATTTAATTTCCCCTCTGTCCGTTTCTTTTGCCATTTTGGTTGCTTAGCCTAGTTGTTCGTTTAAGCCTAAAATCCTATTTCTTAGTTTTGCATCAATAAATAAGATGATGCAATGAAACTACTATTAACTTTCGTGTTTACCATGCTTTCTTTATGTATTTCTGCACAAAATCATTCTGATGATTTGTTAGGAAAATGGGTAAATGAAGATGCTATTGCTCGTTTTGAATTTTTTAAAACAGGCAATACTTACAATGCCAAAATCATTTGGCTGGCTAAACCCCAAAATGAAAATGGGGAGCAAAAGTTAGATAAAAACAATCCCGATAAAAAACTGCGTAATAGACCAATTCTTGGAATGGTAATATTAACTGGCTTGCAATTTTCTGCTAATGATTTAATGTGGGTTCGTGGCAAAATTTATAGCCCCGAGAGAGGGGAAATAGTAGATTGTAAAATTAGGCTTAACAACAAAAATGAGTTTGCCCTAATCGTATCTAAAGGTATATTTTCATCAACAAAAAAATGGAAGCGTTATGATAAATAAATGTTTAATTATTTTGCTTTTATTTAATTTTCAATTCTCTGTATTTGCACAGGAAAAGGTTGATACTATTCATATTGATAACCTTAATATACTATGGAAATTAGCTATTGAAAGGAATAGTTCTCAAAAAATTTACCAATTTAAAAATCAACAAGCAAAGGTTGATTATAATACATCAAGAGCTTATTTACTTCCTCAAATAACCGGTATTTTTTCAGGTCAGGATAATACTAAACTTGCTACTACACCTGTACCAGGCGAGTTTTTGGGTCAGCCAAACACTACACAATATCTGCAATTTGGAAAGCAATTTGTTTATAATACCGCTATAACCATTTCTAAGTCATTATTTGACTGGCAGGCCAAAGCACAATCCAATCTAGCGAAAGAAAATATTGTTTTGAATACTGTTCAACAATTGGCAAATGAGCAAAATTTAAAAACCCAAATTACTCAATCTTACTTTACCTTAATGGTCGCAAAAAAAGCTATAGAGATTTCAGAAAATGACCTTAAAATATCTGATAGCATTCTGTCAATCTCTAAGCAAAAATTTAAGCAAGGTCTGGCGGATGCCATTTTAGTAAATCAGGCATGCGTGAATAGTAACAATATCTTATTAAGTATTTCCCAAAGTAAAGAGCTATATAAAAATGCTTTGGTGAGCATAAAAATTTTGGCTGGGATGGCTGAACACACCCATATTTATTTTAAGCCAATAGATAACATCGAAAATTTGTATAAGGCAGATATTAGTTCATTTGACCAAGATAAAAATTTGCTAGTTTATTCTCATAATGTTGAAATACAAAAGTGGCAATACAAAATGATAAAAGCTGCTAACCTACCGAAATTCGGTATTAATTCATATTGGGGCTATCAGCAATTTCGGGATAATTTAGGGATAGATTTTAATTCCAACTCATGGAAAGATTATAGATATGTAGCTATAAATATGAGTGTTCCCATTTTTACTGGATTTGCTAATAAGAATAAACTTAAAAGCAACAACATTCAAACTGAAATTGTAAAACAACAATATAATGCCGCCTTAGAACAGTCAAAAATTAATGATAAAAGTTTGCAGGAAACGATTGATAATTACTTTTTCATGACAAATACTTCTAAAAAAAGCTTTGAGTTATATAGTAACAACTTACAACTAAATCTTCAAAAATTTAATGAAGGTATAATTAGTGTAGATATATATTATAAAGCGTTTGACGATTATTTAAAATCGGAAAACACATACCTCAGCAATTTATCCACGCTTCTTTATAATCAGGCCATTGTAATTTCAAGAAAATAAAAAGTATGAAAATCAGTAAATATTATATCGTTTTAGCCATTGCTATATTAACTGTTTCTTGTAATCAAACACCAGAAACACAACCGCAACGCAAGGTTCTTATAGATGCTGTATTTGCAAGCGGTAGCATAATCACCAGCAACCAATATACGATTACATCTCAAGTTGACGGATATTTAAGTGCTTCATCTGTAAATGAAGGCGATATAGTACATAATGGGCAGTTATTGTTTAAACTAATCAATGATGCACAGCAAATTCAAGTAAGTAATGCATATGATAATTATGATTATGCAAAAAATAATTTAGATAATAATGCACCACAACTTGTAAAGATTGAAGAGCAAATTAAGCAAGCTATAAATACAATAGATATAGATGGCGCTAATTTAAAACGATATCAAAATTTAATAAAAACGAATGCTGTTTCCCAAGTTGATTATGACAAAGTGACGTTGACTTACCAAAACGATGTAACTAACCTAGTAATATTACAAAAATCACTGGCTGATTTAAAACAAAGTCTCTCGTTAAATGAAAAAAATGCTAAAACGCAATATCAATTACAACAAAACAACAACCAATATTATTCATTATTTAGTACGTATTCTGGCATCGTTTTAAGTATTTCAAAAAAGAAAGGCGATTTAGTAAAAAAAGGCGAAAATATAGCTATTGTTGGTTCTGGCAAAACCGTAGCCAAGTTATATGTTGCAGAAAATGATATTGAAAAAATACAATTAGGTCAACAAACACTAATTACTTTAAATACAAATAAAGATAAAGTATATAAAGCAAAAGTTACTAAAATTTACCCATCATTTGATGTAGCATCTCAATCATTTATTGTTGAAGCATCTTTTGATAATTTGCCAACGCAACTGAAAAATGACACCCAATTGCAAGCTAATTTTATTATTTCTCAAAAGAAAAATGCAATAGTCATTCCAACCATTTATTTGTTAGATGGAGATTCAGTAATTGCAAAAAATAATCACCAAAAGATAGCCATAAAAACAGGAATAAAAACATTAGAATGGGTAGAAGTAGTGTCAGGATTAAATGATAACGAAAAATTGGAATTACCTAAAAAATAATCACTATGGCATCCTATATAAATAATCGAATATCACAAATTCATTTAACAAGCAATATTAGGCAAACAATTGTAGCAATGCTAGGGGTAATTTTTGGTATCAGTATGTATGTGTTTATGACTGGCTTTATGACTGGTGTTAACAATGTACAAAACGATTTGGCATTTAGTTCTCTTGCACATATAAGAGTGTATAACGACCGTCCAGCAGACAACACCAATATAGCTTCAAAGGTTTTTCCAAACAGTGTCATTAATTTACATAATGCCAAAATAATTAAATATACCGATGGAATTAAAAATTCCAACACCATTCTTGACGCTCTAAAATCTCAAAAAGATATTACAGGAATTACTACTCAAGTAAATATTAATGTTTTTTTTAAAAACGCTGGTAATAAAGTTAATGGTTCTGTTTCAGGTGTAGATGTTGTAAATGAAAATAAAGTATTTAATACCAGTAAATATATTACAGAGGGCAACTGGAATGAATTGAAGCAACGCACAGATGGTATTTTTGTGGCAGTTGATTTGGCAAAAAACTTGAGTTTAAAAGTAAATGACAATCTCAATATTCTTACTTCAGATGGCATAAGTAAAAATTACAAAGTAATCGGGTTATTTAAAACCGATGTTGCAAGCATAGATAAATCGAAAGCCTATATCAACATCAATGCTGCAAGGCAATTAATTGGGGCAAATCAAACTTATGTAACCGACATCCAAATCAACATCAAGGACTATAACACAACGGAAAATGTTATTAATAAAATTCCACCAATAATTCCCTTCAAAACAGAATCTTGGCAAATGGCAAATCAACAATTAGTTGCAGGTTCAAGTTTACGTGATATTATAGCAATAGCGGTTTCATTAGTGATTTTATTAGTAGCGGGCTTTGGAATTTATAACATTATGAATATGACTATTAATCAAAAAATTCGTGAAATAGCTATATTAAAAGCAATGGGGTTTTCTGGTCAAGATGTCACACAAATATTTTTAACCGAAGCAGTTGTAATCGGCTTCATTGGCGGATTAATAGGTTTAGGATTTGGCTACTTAATAGCCAACCTGGTAAATAAAATTCCTTTTGAAGTGGCAGGTTTACATAATTTGCCTATGGCATATAAATTAAAGGACTATATACTAGCATTTATGTTTGGCTTAGTAACCACATTTATTGCAGGGTTTATACCAGCAAGAAAGGCATCAAAAATTGACCCAGTAACCATTATAAGAGGATAATTATGCAGACTGATGTACTTTTAAAAGCTGATAACATTGTTAAATGTTTTTACGAACCTGTTAAATTCCAAGTGCTTAAAAGAGTAAGTCTTGAAGTTAAGAGAGGCGAATTTTTAGCCTTAGTAGGTAAGTCGGGTAGTGGAAAATCTACGTTGTTGTATGTTTTGTCTACTATGGATACCGAGTATGAAGGCAGTTTAATAATTAAGGATACATTACTCACTAATAAAAAACAAAATGATTTGGCTGCTTTTCGCAACGAACATATAGGTTTTGTATTTCAATTTCATTATTTGTTGCCCGAATTTTCAGCTTTAGAAAATGTGATGATTCCAGCCTTAAAGCTCAACAAAAAATCAAAAGAAGAAGTAGAAATAAGGGCATATGAAAATTTAAAATTATTAGGCATACACGAACAAGCTTTAAAAAAGGCCAATAAATTATCTGGTGGACAACAACAGAGGGTTGCCATAGCAAGAGCTCTAATTAACGAACCATCCATTATAATGGGTGATGAACCTACAGGAAATCTAGATTCAAAAAACACCCAAGTAGTTTTTGATATATTTAGAGAAATCTCCAAAGAAAAAGGGCAAACAATTATTGCAGTAACTCACGATGACGATTTTGCCAACCATTGCGACAGAATAATCGAAATGATGGATGGAAAAATAATAAACCAATGAACAGATATTATATAACTTTATTATTGGTTTTTTATTTTCATTGCATTAATGCACAGGTTAAAAGAAGTTTCCTATATAAAGGAACATCCATTGATTTTCTTGCACAAAACAACAGGATGCAAGATAATTTCAGTTTACCAGGTATGAAATCTTTTATTATTATTGGGAATAGTTCAAAATCATTATTTGAAATATACTCGGCTGATAAGCTCAGAAAATTACCTATTTCTGGAATGAATGATTATGCATGTTTCTATTATATAAAGGATACTTATTTACTTAATGATACAACGATTGCAGATTTTCTGAATGGCTTTGTTAAACAGAATTACGAGAGCGACTATATTGATAGAAATTCAGTAAATCTTGTATGGCAAACCAATAACGATAGCATACCCAATTATGTGTTTACAAAGCATGATACTATTATATACAGCAAATCTATTCTAAACGATAGCGATAGTATAAGCGATAGGTCTTATAATTTTTCTACACCAGAGCAAATTTGGGTTAAGAGTAAAAGTTCTGCAAACAATAAAAGGTATCATGTACCCAGTTTGTTAGAAATAGAAGAAAAAGAAAGAGAAACATTAAGAAAAAAAGAACTAAATAAAATGAATGAGAAAAATGGTAATATTTATTTTCAGTTTACAAACGGGCTTAACTATATCAACAAAGAATCCAAAACAGATATTGATTCTAGTATGGCACTTGATTTTACAAAATACAAAACAATATGGAACATAAATATTGGCTACTCTTTTACACCTCGATTGTTTACCGCTATTGATTTTGCATTTATATATACTGGCGAACAGAAAAACATTAATGGTATTACTTTTAACAACAACGGAGGAATAACTGTAAGTGGCTCAGGCTATGGCGGAGCTATGATAAGGTATGGCCTTGGAATGGGCTGGCGTCCTTACAGTAGGAACAGACTCGATATTTTGCTTATTCTTACGGCTGGACAACTAACCGCCAAAGCCGGTGGCGGCTCTGTCACAAGAACTATTGGTGGTAGCGGAAACAGCAATAGCACAGAAATTAATCAAAAAAATGAGCAAACTAACTACTATAATCTCTCGACCGGAATTAATTATAGGCTGAACAGTTCCTTCAATTTCACCGGAAATATACAGTATAATCTATCGAAACTTAAACAACCTATTGGTTCTGTTAATGCGTTTACAGGCTTATCAATCAATGGTGGTTTTGGTTTTACAATTCCTACAAAAAAGAAAAACAATTAAATAGAATATAATTTTTTTTAATGGCACATTTACAAAGTTTGGTATAAATAGTACGTCATTTTTTGAATGGGATAACGACATTATAGAAACTGAAAAAAATATGCTCGAATATATACTTAAATGCAAATGTATTTATATCAATTGGAGAACTAGAGGGAGCATCTGCACTTTGATATGACTGAAGAGTCCTTTCTTAACCAAGTTCATATAAATGTTTATACCTATGGAAGACCTCCTGTATGTATTGAAATTATGAAAGAAATTTCTGGATTTACTTTCCAAGAAATTTATAATAATGCACAGGAAACTGTTTTTGAAGAAATCCCAATGAAAGTAAGTCACATTAATGACCTGAAAAGAAATAAGGAAATAAGTGGTAGAGCTAGGGATTTAAATGACTTGGAAAATCTGTTTAAATTGTAAAAATTGGCTGCAACTTCCGACAAGAGAGGGAGCACAAATCAAAAAGAGGTCATTTCGACCTCTTTTTTTGTTTAAAAACCACCATATCTTTCTGTCAAGACACATTTTTTGTGGTTGCAACTTTTTCATTTTCAAAAGCTAAATTTTCGTACAAGCTGCAACCCTAAATCAGTGGGTTGAGTAGAAATGTGGTCTATCGAATCAAATGAAGGTTTTAATTTTGGAATTTGTGGTTCGAGGTCAGTAGAGGGTTTCTATTGCAACACCGTATTTTAATGGGAGTAAACCTGATGTATATCAGGAGTTGGAATTTTATTAAATGGTAGCTTGCTCATTCACAAAACTAAATCAAAATGGAAGGCAGGAAAAACATTGCTATTGGATTTTTAACGATGGGTTTATTTATGATTTATGGTTTCTTATTAATCTATTTAAGAGACTTTGCGCCCAATAAATTGGAATGGGTTAATTCGTA
>CAIXQW010000284.1 GCA_903921675.1 uncultured bacterium
TAATTTATGGTGACAAAAATACTTCTATAATAAAATACAACGATAATCTATATTTTGGCAGCTTTACAAACAATCTACAACCATTACAAGAAATAGAAGTAAAGAGGCCATTCTCAGACCAAAATACCATTGCAGATATGGGTGTATGCTTTATTCTGATAAATTGTAGTAATATTAATATTGAAAAACTAAGCTTAGATGGTAATTTTACAAAGGGACATGTAAACATTGGAGGTGGCTGTGGTGATGCAGGTTGGCAAATTACACACATTGGTATATATGTGGTAAATACTAATCAACTTAAAATTGAATCTATTAATATAAAAAAATTTGGAGAGGATGGATTGTATTTGTGGAATAATTTAGTAAATGTTCCAAATGAAAATTTAATTATTTTAAAATCAATATTTGAGCAAAATGGTAGACAAGGTATTTCTTTGTGTAGTGGTAAAAATATTTTAATAGCAGATTGTATTTTTGCAAACACAGGAAAAGGCATTTTGAATAGTGCTCCTGGCGCCGGAATAGATTTTGAACCAGAGAATACGAATGGAGATAGCGCATTTATAGAAAATTGCGATGTAAAAAATTGTAAAATGTATAATAATTCTGGACCAGGAGTTTTGCTGCTCAACAGCTCCTTTTCGTCTCATATAAATTTTTATAATTGTACATTAGTAGGCAACTCG
This sequence comes from uncultured bacterium, assembly GCA_903921675.1. Lineage (GTDB taxonomy): Bacteria > Bacteroidota > Bacteroidia > Chitinophagales > Chitinophagaceae > CAIXQW01. Next base: position 690 of record CAIXQW010000284.1, read on the forward strand.
TATTTTTGTGCATGGGTAACTACAAAAAATGTAACTTTCAATAATTGCAATTTTTTTGGAACTGTAGTACATAACTATGGATCAGATAATGAATCTGAAGCTACAAAATATAATAATTGCTTCTTTGCAGACAATTACAAAACGAATATTGCAGCAGTTGCAAACATTCAAAATTTACCTAGTAATCTATATATTAATAATTATCTAGTGTCATCAAACAATACAAATAATGTTATTTACAATTCTTGTAAATTCAATACATTAAATAATAAAACACTTTGGTTGAATGCAACAAAAAAATACAAACTAATCAATTGTGCAATAGTACAAGCTGCAAATATAAACGATGGTATATGGGTGCCATTTATGGAATCCCAAAACTCTAGTTTTAAGTTTCCGGAAAAAAGTTTACAATTTGGATTAAATTTCAAATCGGGCAATAGTACTTTGGATAGCAAAACCCAAATTAATTCGGCTAAATAAATTTGGATAGTGTTCTGAAAATGATAAACAGAAAATAAAGATAAAATGATGAAATAGAAAACTAAATTTTCACTGCAGCAAATTGTAGTATTCTATAAATTATTAGTATTGTGGTTTACAATGTCCAATAATTTTCTGTAATTACTTGTTTTTTAAACAAGCCCTTTAAATCTGCAAAAAAACATTTACTTGTGCCAAGATTATTAAAATAACTAAAATGTTGAATTTTATATTCTTTATGGCTTACAGCTAGCACAATTGCATCATATCCATTCCCAATTTCGCTTGCAAGTTGAATTCCATACTCGTGGTAAAACTCTTCGGCACTTGCATGAGGGTCTACGGCATCTACATGCAAGCTATAGCCTTGTAATTCTTTAATTAAATCTGCTACTTTACTATTTCGTATATCACTTACATCTTCTTTAAATGTTACACCCAACACCAAAACTTTAGCCTCTTTTACATCGGCATTATTTTTAATGACATGTTGTATTACTTTCTTTGCTATAAAACCAGGCATACTTTCATTTACTCTTCTGCCTGCGGCAATTACTTGCGATGTATATCCTAATTGATCTGCTTTATAGGTTAAATAAAATGGGTCTACACTAATGCAATGCCCACCAACTAAACCCGGTTGATATTTATGAAAGTTCCATTTTGTGCCAGCAGCCTCTATTACATCGTAGGTATTAATACCCATTCTGTCAAATATAATAGACAGCTCATTCATTAATGAAATATTTAAATCTCTTTGCGTATTTTCAATAATTTTTCCAGCTTCTGCAACTTTTATAGTTGGCGCTTTATGCACACCTGCTTGTATTACTATCTCATACACTTTTGCAATTTGTTCCAACGATTCTGCATCACAGCCACTTACTATTTTAATAGTATTAGCTAATGTATGTATTTTATCTCCCGGATTAATTCTTTCGGGACTATAGCCTAATTTAAAATCTTCGATAAACTTTAATCCAGATAAGTTTTGCAAAATTGGCAAGCAATCTTCTTCTGTACATCCTGGATAAACTGTACTTTCAAACACAACATAATCTCCTTTTTTAAGTACCTGCCCTATTGTTTTAGATGCACTAATAACTGGTATTAAATTTGGCACATTATGTTCATCTACAGGAGTAGGTACTGCAACAATGTAGAAACTAGCTTCTTTTAATTTTTGAATATCCGATGTAAATATTATATCTGTATTATCGAACGCGTTATTTTCTAATTCATTACTTGGATCTATTTTATTCTGCATTTTTTGAATGCGCTCCTCATTGATATCAAAACCAATTACTTTAATTTTTTTTGCAAATTCTAATGCTATAGGCAATCCAACATATCCTAGTCCGATTACTGCTAATGTCTTATTTTTGCTGATTAGGTCGTTGTAAATCATACTTAAATTTAAAGGATGCAAAAGTACGAAAAAAACAATAGCCATCTGTGTTTAGTAGCTAATACTTCATTATGGAGTGTGATTAAGTTTAGAAAA
>CAIXQW010000285.1 GCA_903921675.1 uncultured bacterium
CCATAGTTAAAAATATGATTTGAAATACCAAAATAGGTTGTGTCGAAACTTATCCAATTATTATTTTGATAAAAAGAAATTTTGTAATCACCTAAAGCGCAGATATTCCCATTTTCAGAGAAATATGTGTAATAGCAATTTTGATTTATATAATCAGCATTTGAATCTACTTGAATTATATTTGAATTGTTGTAAAAATAGATATTGCTTGAATTCTTTAATTTAAAATATTCGCCATCGATAGTAGTTTTTAAGAAATATAAACTATCAGTATTATATCCAAGAAAATTTTGGAAAGGGATAAAAGTGTTTCCAACTAATAAAAAATTAAATCCATAACAGTTGCCATTCATTTTAACTATTACAGAATTACTTGGTCCATTTCTAATTTCTGGAGTACAATTACCTATATGAAAATTTCTATTTCTTATTTCAGCTGGATATGGAATTCTTGTAAAAGAATTTGTAGCTTTATTTTGTAACACTAATTCGGAACCACCATTAAAAGCAATTTCATTTCCTAAGTCAATGAACCCTGAACTTGCATAATAATGATTCCAATTTGTAATAGACTGAGAATAATTATTAAAATAGATAAACAATAGTAATATGACTATTTTATAAATTTTCATATGAGCCTTTTATCTAGTAAAAATAAGCATAATTATTGTATACTTTATATTTTTAACAAATTTCCTTTTTTAATAAAAAACCAATAAAAAAGCGAAACCAATTACTTGATTTCGCCAATTTAAAATTCATCATTAAAAATTCAAAATTAATTAACGCTTGCTCTAATAATATTCAATGCCCCACCAGCTTTAAACCAATCTATTTGTTGCTCGTTGTAGCTATGATTTACATTAATAGTTTCGTTGCTACCATCTGCATGGTTTAATACTACTTGCAATTGCTTGCCAGGAGCCATAGCCAATAATCCTTCTATATCTATGTTGTCGTTTTCTTGAATTTTATCGTAGTCTGCTTTATCGGCAAATGTAAGCGCTAGCATTCCTTGCTTTTTCAAGTTGGTTTCGTGGATACGAGCAAAAGATTTTACTAATACAGCGCGCACTCCCAAGAAACGTGGTTCCATTGCTGCATGCTCACGGCTACTACCTTCGCCATAGTTTTCGTCGCCTACTACAAGGCTACCAATGCCAGCTGCTTTGTAAGCGCGTTGTGTAGCAGGTACAGCGCCATACTCGCTAGTAATTTGGTTTTTGATAGTATCTGCTTTATCATTAAATGCATTAATAGCACCAATCAACATATTATTACTAATATTATCTAAGTGTCCACGGAACTTCAACCAAGGACCCGCCATAGAAATATGATCTGTAGTACATTTTCCTTTTGCTTTAATTAATAATTTCAATCCTTTCAAGTCTGTACCTTCCCAAGCAGTAAATGGAGCTAATAATTGTAAGCGTTTGCTATCATCAGCTACTAACACTTGCACAGCACTACCATCTTCTGCAGGCGCTTGAAAGCCAGCGTCTTTTACATCAAATCCTGTAGGAGGCAATTCAAATCCACTTGGTTCTGCTAATTTTACTTGTTCGCCTTTATCATTTGTCAATGTATCTGTCAAAGGATTAAAATCTAAGCGACCAGCAATTGCCATTGCAGTTACTATTTCTGGGCTACCAACAAATGCAAATGTATTAGGGTTGCCATCGGCGCGCTTTGCAAAGTTTCTATTAAAGCTATGTACAATTGTATTTTTTTCTTGTTTTTCTGCACCCATTCTGCTCCACATACCAATGCATGGGCCACAAGCATTTGCAAATACTGTAGCTCCAACGCTATCATAAATATCTAAGAAACCATCTCTTTCGATAGTGTATCTTACTTGCTCGCTACCTGGTGTAATGGTAAACTCGCTAGCCAAAGTTAATCCGTTTGCTTTTGCATCTTTTACAACGCTAATGCTACGGCTAATATCTTCGTAGCTAGAGTTGGTACAGCTACCTATCAAACCAACTTCTATTTTCATAGGCCAACCATTTGCAGCTGCCACTTCTTTCATTTTAGAAATTGGTGTAGCTAAATCTGGTGTGAAAGGTCCATTTAAATGTGGCTCTAATTCGCTTAAATTTATTTCTATTACTTCATCAAAATATTTACTTGGGTTTGCATATACTTCTGCATCACCAGTTAAATGCTCTTTTACAACATCTGCCATAGCAGCTATTTCTGCGCGGCCTGTAGCACTTAAATATCTGCTCATACTAGCATCGTAACCAAATGTACTTGTAGTAGCACCAATTTCTGCACCCATATTACAAATAGTTCCTTTACCTGTACAGCTAAGGCTTTCAGCACCTTCGCCAAAATATTCTACAATAGCATTGGTACCACCTTTTACAGTAAGTATGCCTGCTACCTTTAAAATTACATCTTTTGCACTTGCCCAACCGCTTAGTTTTCCAGTTAATTTAATACCAATTAATTTTGGGAATAAACATTCCCAAGGTAAGCCTGCCATTACATCGCAAGCATCTGCACCACCTACACCAATTGCTACCATTCCTAAACCACCTGCATTTACGGTGTGGCTATCTGTACCAATCATCATTCCACCTGGGAACGCATAATTTTCTAACACTACTTGGTGAATAATTCCTGCACCCGGCTTCCAAAAACCAAGACCATATTTATTACTTACACTAGCCAAAAAATCATACACTTCCTTGCTTTCTACATTCGCAAATTCCAAATCGTCTTTTGCATTGTTTTTTGCCGTAATTAAATGGTCGCAATGCACAGTGCTTGGTACTGCTACTTGTGGTCTGCCTGCTTGCATAAACTGTAGCAAAGCCATTTGTGCAGTAGCATCTTGCATAGCCACGCGGTCTGGATTAAAATCTACATAGTCAGATAATCTTTTAAAATCGGCAAATTGCATATTGGCATCCAAATGCGAGAATAAAATTTTCTCGGCTAGGGTAAGGGGTCTGCCTAATTTGGTTCTTGCCTCATTTACTTTGTTAGGTAAAGCGTCGTATACCTTTTTAATCATCTGAATGTCGAATGCCATGATACTAGTGTGTTTTTTTGATGTGATAAATTACTTTCTGTAATAAAAGTGTCGCGAAATTACGAAAAAATTTTTGATTCTATGAATGATGTATTACCACATCATAACAGAATCAATATTGGTATAGCATTTCAATAAAAAAAGGATGCAAAATGAAATGCATCCTTTTTATAAATATTTTAATCGATAATTAGTTTTTGCTTCCCGAGGCTTTTATCTTTCTCATCTGTAGCAGTTACCAAATAAATTCCTTTGTTTAGCATAGTTGTATTAATTTTTTCTTGCTGCCAGTTGCATTCTTTTTGTAAAACTATTTTACCGTAAAGGTCTCTAATTGTAATATGCTTGATAGTACTTTCTGATATAATTGTAAATGAGGTAGTTGCAGGATTTGGAGAAATTTGAAAGGTGGAAGTTTTTGTAGAATTATTGATGGAAAGAGGAGTGCAGGTGAGTTGATAGGAAACGCCATTCGATTTATTGGTAATTGTATCAATTGATGCAGTTGCAATGATAAATTTACCACTATCTCCCCACCATTCATATTTCCAGCCCATACTTCCTGAAATAATTGAATCTAAATTCCAACTAGCACCAACTTTTGAAAAAAATTGCCTTGTAGAAAAATTTGAAATTTTTTTACGCAAACAATTAAATGAATCACATGGTGTAATAATTTCCCCCCATCCATCTATTTCTGTCAAAAAATCAAAATTGAAAATATCCATCAAAGAATCTTGATTAGTGAAAATTGTATTTAATTTAAAAGTATCAGACCAATTATAATAGTTTTGAGATAAATAGGTGGAAGGGAAATCAATTACTTTATTATTTAATTGTAAGGTATCCTTCCCATCAAAGCTTCCTAATCCAACTTCTAAACTACTATCATTATTCATTATAAAAAAATGTTGTCCACCAGTTCCTGTTTCAATGCAATAGTTGGCAGTTGGAAAAACTGTAGGATACAAAGTAGATGCAGGGGATTTTATATAAGTAGAATCAACATAACTATATAATGGATTTATTGAAAAATTCCAAGTTTGATTTGCACCGCTTGGTCCAACATTAAACATGGTATCAAAAGCAGAAGTAACATATGCAAATTTGCTACCAATTGCAGGCATATCTGATTGGTGTATCGAAATTTGCGCTTTAGCAAAAAGGCCAATAAATAAAATTGGAAGGCAGATGATTAGTTTTAAAGTTTTCATTTTAATTTGTGTTTTTGATGATAGCACAAATATGAATTTAATAAATGAGAAGTGGTTAGATGCTATGTCATATTATTGTCACATAAAATTACCAAACTTTTTTCTCATGAGCCCAACCCAAAGCCAATTGCAATTGTTCCTCGGCAGTAATATCGCTATTATCCAACAAAATAGCATCTGCAGCTTGGCGCAATGGGCTAATTTCTCTATTGCTATCTATATGATCTCGCTGTATTAAATTGGCTTCTACTTCTACTAAATTTTGCGGTGTATTTTTTTGTTGCATTTCTAAAAACCTACGTTTTGCGCGCACTGCAATACTAGCTGTCATAAATATTTTTAATTCTGCATCCGGAAAAACTGTAGTGCCTATATCTCTACCATCCATTACAATCCCTTTTAGCTTACCCATTTCTTGTTGTTGATGCACTGCTTTTTCGCGCACTTCGGCAATAGTAGCAATAGGGCTTACTAGGTTTGCTATTTGTGGTGTTCTGATTTTAGCTTCTACATTTACACCATTCAATAGCAAATCGTTTTTGCCATTTGCTGTATCAAAACTTAATGAAATATGTTGCAAAGCATCTATCAATAAATCGTGGTTGTTCATATCCAAATTATGTTCTAAAAAGTACAATGCAATGCCACGATACATAGCGCCACTATCTATATAAGCATAATTTAATTCTTTGGCTAATTGTTTAGCCAATGTGCTTTTGCCACAGCTACTATATCCATCTATTGCTATTATTATTTTTTTTTGCTTCATGCTAATGTTGTACTTTTTGTATTTGGTAAATACCTGGAAATAAATATCTTTTTTTCGTTTGAACTTCTTCGCAAAGATACCTAGTTCTGCGCTTTTCTAAGCATCTAAATATTCGATTATCTGGTGTTGCAAATAAATCATTAATTGCTAAATCTTCTACATACTCAATATTCTGTGTATGTGCATTTTTATTATATTTTGCTAAAACTTTTTCTAAGCTAGGATCTGCACAGCTACTCGCTTTTGGGCTTTTAATGGTTTTTTGTAAATGATGATGTATATCTTCTGGAAAAATATTTTTAGCAGTAAATTGTAATAGTAATTTAGCATAAATAGCCTGCCATTCTTTACCATGTGGGCTTACTTTTCTACCATAATCATGCATACAAATGCAATGGGCAATTTCGTGAATCAATGTTACTAAAAATGCGTAGGGATTCAATGTGCCATTCACAGAAATTTTATTTTCTTTGGTAATAAAATTATGCTGGTAATTACCATGTATGCTTTTGCGTTGTGGCGTAACGGATAATTGAATTTTGTATTGATGCAGATAATTAAAAATATCATCAAAGCAATTGGCAGGAATAAAATTTTCTAATGCTTTTATATCTTTTTTTTGATAAGCCATTCTGGTAAATAAATCTAAGATTTTCTTCTATTTAATTTCATTACAAAATAGCTTTCTATAATTGTATAAATCATGTACAGAAACATCAATAAATAGATATTAATATGTGGCAAAGTAGTTTTATAATACATAATAACACCAAATGCTCCCGCCATGCAAGAAAAAAAACGAAGCATTGTGCTTGCCATCATTTTGTTCACAAACTTTCTAGGATTATCATCTGCCGCACTTTTATTTAATATATAATAACTAAGCAATGTAATAATCAGAAAAAAAACATTTCCACTTATTAATAATCTAAAATTCATACCTGTAGTATTTGCAGTAAAATAGATAGCTGCAGTAACAATGATGAATAGTATAGCAATTGTTATATAAAAATTTTTATTCATTTTTTTGGTTTTGTATCTTGTAAAATTTTATAAAAAATAACTACTAAAAAAAGCAAAGGTAATCCAACTATGCATATAGGAGAAATTAAGAAATATTTATCAAGCCTAAATCCTAGGTAGGTAAATAAAGAAAGGCTTACCATCATTTGCATGGCAAGCCCTAAATATTTTTGTAAATCTTGTTGCAATCTAAGCGTTTACTTTAGCTGCGATCGGTGTACCATTGCTTTGTGCAGCTAAATTATTAGCAGATGGTGCAATATTTGTAGCGGCATTTTTATTGCCCATACTACATTTACCATTAAAGCGCACCCCACTTTCTATTACCAATTTTCCTGTATTTATATCGCCATCTACTAAGGCATTTCCTTTAAGGAAAAGCATATCGTTTACATTTAATTTGCCCATTACTTTTCCACTAATTTCTGCATCTTGGCAGTTTACATCACCTTCTATTTTGCCATTGGCACCTAATGTTACTTTGCTTTTGCTTGTTACAGTTCCTTTAATAGTACCTTCTACATGTAGGTCTCCTTCTAATCTTAATTGGCCTTCTAAAATAGTGCCTGCGCTAATAGTATTTATAGATTCAATCATTTTTGTATTGTTTGTAGTTGTTGATGAAAAAGGATTAGATGGTGTAGATGTAACCTTATTAATAGGCACTTCTCCTGCTTTTTTTTCCATGCTAGGTTGGGTAGCAGTAGGTGGAGCTGTATAAGATACCGGCTCTAATTTTGGTTTGTTCGTACTAAATAATCCCATTATTATTGGTTTAATATCCTTCAAATGTAGAAAAGATGCATGCAAATACCAAATTTGGCACCCATTATTTACCTTTTTTGTTTTTGATAATAGAATCTACTGCACTTTTTATACTGTCTTTTTTAGCAGAAGGCGGTATGGTTTTTCTTAATTTATTAGCACTTTTTATGCTTGCTTGCTCTTTTATTTGCAATGCTTTAATACTTGCTTGGCTTAGTTTTGTAGTATCTAAAATTGGCACATCACCTTTTACCACATTTACTAAATTAATAATATATGCTTCTCGTTTGGCGTTCAACC
>CAIXQW010000286.1 GCA_903921675.1 uncultured bacterium
CAAAATATGCTATAAAAAAAGCCTTTCTGCAATTGCAAAAAGGCTTTGATGAATATTGTAAATGCAGATTAAAATTTCCAACCCATGGTCATAGATATAAATTTGTTGCTGCTTGCAATATTAGCAGCCATTGGTGGAAAGCCATTCAATACATACATATAATCGCGTTTATTTTGATTACTACTTACCCATGCTAAATCCGCAAAAAAACTATTGCCTCTGTAACCAGCACCAATGCTAAAATCTCTGCGAGAAGCATCAAAAGCTATTTTGTTTGTTTGGCTACCTAAAATGGAATACCCAGCTCTGATGGTGTAGTTGTTATTACGTAACTCACCTCCAAATCTAAAATTATTTGCCGCTGCAGTTGTTTGCTTTATTACATTATTTACATTTCTAGAGTAAGCAATATCTGTTGCAGAATTGGTAAAACTAATTTTACTTGATGTATAATCTACATACTCATAATCTGCAGATATAAATCCATACTTGCCAAATAAAAATGACCCACTTAATGTAGCGCGGTAAGGTGTTGTTACGTTATACTCAGAAATTGATTTATAATTATCTGTTGGCAATTTTATTTCGCTTATAAAACTCTCTAAATGAGTAATCATTGTATTGCTGCCTTCTTCTGTAAGAGAATAATAAGTAGGAGTGGCGAAAGATGCACCTATTCTGATACTTGATATAGGCATATAGATAGCCCCTACTTTTAAATTAATTCCCGCACCAGATGTTGTTAAAGTCTCTGTATAATTAAAATCTTTAAAATCATTATTACCATCTCCACTGATATCTGTTTCTGTATAAGAGGTAGTACGTGTATAATTTACAATTGGAATACCTAATGAGGCACCAATCAATAGCTGATCATTATTATTGCCAGCCAAAGCAAAACTTAATTCGTTGATGCCTCCTCTTTCTGTTACAAATTTATTTTGTTTAATGCCTCCAAAAACAGGAACAGAAGATAAAACTGTATCTGGATTACCGTCAGAAGTATCTACCAAACAACTAATATAAGCCATCTGCGTAAGTAAACTTGTATTTAGTATACCAGATAAACCACCGTTTCTATTGGCTTCTTGTGCAAATGCATCTGTAATGGAATGTTTATAATTATCTCCAAGATAGCTGTATTCCCTATTGTAGTTTGCTACTTTATTCATCCCAAATGATACATTCGTTGCCTTCCAACCACTCTTTTGATTTTTTCTATTCGCTAATACCATACCTATATTATCAAAAGTCAATCGACTTTTATTTTCTATAGATGTCTTCGATAAATAATTACTAGAAGTTCTGTTTAATTTTAAGGAAGGAGTAAACATAAATTCTCCTTTGCTATATTTTCCTAATGTTGCAGGATTAATACTAATACCAGCATAGTCGGCACCAAGGCTCCCCACAGCACCGCCAATTCCTAAAGAGCGCGCAGTACTTACATTATTATATTCGCTAAATAGCATAACTTCTTTTTCGTCTTGGGCAAATGTGGTAGATAACAAGCCAACACTGCATACGGTAAGTAGAAATATTTTTTTCATTATTTTTATTTTTTAAAAGTAGAGAAATTATTTTCTATAAATTTAGGTTTAAAAAAACACCACGACCTTTTGTACAAGTTGTTTTTATTTATTTTAAAATTTATCTGCGGCCTCCAAAGCTTCTGCTTGGTGTATCATTGCTACGAGAAGGCGCTGAAGATTCTTGGCGTCGAGTAGGTGTTTGATATTGCTGGCGAGGTTCTTCTCTGCGTTGCACAGGAGCTTCATATCTTGGAGCCTCTTGGCGAGGAGCAGGTGTTTGATATTGCTGGCGAGGTTCTTCTCTACGTTGCACAGGGGCCTCATATCGTGGAGCCTCTTGACGCGGAGTTGGTGCGTTGAATTGAGGTGAGGTATTTCTTGGAGAACTTTGTACTGGCACATCATTATATCTTTGGGCAGGTATATCTCTAATAGGCGCTGCACCTGGATTCGTTTGTTGCATACCGCCATTATTATTTCTAACAGGTGCAGTATTCATTCTATCTGCAGGCACTGGTGCAGTATTCATATATTGGTTTCTACCAGCATTTGGTGCGCTTTTTACTCCACCATTTCCATTTCCTCCTAATGGAGCTCCTGTTGCTCTAGGAGAAATTCTATCATTTACAACTTGGCCAGTTGCTTTATATTCATTTAAGTTTGCAAATGTGTAAGAACTTTGACGAGGGCCATAGTGATAGGTATCGTTATTGCCATTAATAAAACCATTATTATATCCATTATTGTAACCATTGTAATAACCGTTATAATATCCATTGTTGAATCCATTGTTATATCCACCAAAGCCATATCCTCCATAACCATTACCGCAACCAAAACCCCAGCTATTGCCGTAGTAATTACCAAAATAATAATTGTTGTAGAAATTATTACCCCATCCGTTGTAGCCGCAATAATTATTGTAGCCACCATATCCTCCAAAACTATACCAAGGGCTATAACCCCAAGAATTATAAGTATTATAATAAGGATTTACCCAGCTATTCCAGTTATTGCCCCAACCCCATGCATAAGGATTGCTATAGCAATTACTAAAATAACCAAAACCGCTATACGGGCTATAGAATCTGTTGATATAACTACTGTAGTAATAATCATCATCATTGTAATCTATAAAAGTACTACCATTACCATAATCGTCTTGGTAATAAGTTTGCTCTTGTTGTGTAGGCTCAAAAGGAATTTGCGTTTGCTGCTGATTAGTATTGCTGTTGCCAGTAGTACTTTGTGCAGGATTATAGGTATCGTATACATCGTCATAAGACTGTGCATTAGCACTTAATCCGAAAGATGCCAAGATGATGCTAGGAACTAGGAATAACTTTTTCATATTTAAATACTTTTTAAAGTGTTTTTTTATTGAATTTGGATGTACTACTTTTGCCATCCGCTTTCTTGAGTAAAGTTAATAAAAAAGCGTGCCAAACAATTATTAATACATTGCAAATATGGTTGGGAAAATGAACATTAACTAAAAAAACAGAAACGTTAAAATTAGAATATGAGTAAAGAGATAACAAGTAGAGCCGATGACTATAGTCAATGGTACAACGATTTAATTATAAAAGGACAATTAGCAGACTATAGTGCAGTGCGTGGCTGCATGGTCATAAAGCCTTTGGGCTATGCATTATGGGAAAATATGCGCGATGTGTTAGATAAGAAATTTAAAGATACAGGACATGTAAATGCCTACTTTCCGCTGTTTGTGCCAAAAAGTTTGTTTGAGGCAGAAGAAAAAAATGCGGAAGGTTTTGCTAAAGAATGCGCAGTAGTTACGCATTATCGATTGAAAAACGACCCTAATAATAAAGGTAAATTAATAGTAGACCCAGAAGCAAAATTAGAAGAAGAATTGGTAGTGCGTCCTACAAGTGAAGCTATTATTTGGAACACCTATAAAACCTGGATTCAAAGCTATAGAGATTTACCATTGCTAATTAACCAATGGGCTAATGTAGTGCGCTGGGAAATGCGTACAAGATTATTTTTACGCACAGCAGAATTTTTATGGCAAGAAGGACACACAGCACATGCTACCAAAGAAGAGGCAATTACAGAAACAAAACAAATGATAGATGTGTATGCGCATTTTGCAGAGTATTATATGGCAATGCCGGTAATACGAGGGGTAAAAAGTGCTAGTGAAAGATTTGCAGGTGCAGAAGATACATATACTATCGAAGCATTAATGCAAGATGGTAAAGCATTGCAAGCAGGCACATCGCACTTCTTAGGGCAAAATTTTGCTAAGGCATTTGATGTAACTTTTGTAAATAAAGAAAACAAACCAGAGCATGTATGGGCAACTAGCTGGGGAGTAAGTACAAGATTGATTGGTGCGCTAGTAATGGCGCATAGTGATGATGATGGATTGATATTGCCGCCACGCCTAGCACCAATGCAAGTGGTGATAGTCCCTATCTACAAAGGTGATGAGCAAAAAGCCATGATAGATGAAAAAGTGAATGCATTAATGGCGCAACTTCGTCAAGGCGGAATACGTGTGAAGTACGACGATAATGATAATACAAGACCAGGTTGGAAATTTGCAGAATACGAAATGAAAGGAGTGCCAGTGCGCATTACATTTGGTGCTAGAGATTTAGAAAATAATTTAGTAGAAGTAGCACGCAGAGATACAAAAGAAAAAAATAGTGTAAGCTTGGATGGATTAGCTGAAACTATTATTACATTATTAGAAGATGTGCAAAATAATATGTTCAACAAAGCTAAAGCCTACCAGCAAAGCCACATTACAGAAGTAAATAGTTGGGAAGAATTTGAAAAAGTGCTTGAAGAAAAAGGTGGATTTATAAGTGCACATTGGGACGGTACACCAGAATCTGAAGAAGAGATTAAACAAAAAACAAAAGCTACAATCCGTTGTATACCTATAGATAATAAACAAGAAGATGGAGTTTGCGTATTAAGTGGTAAGCCGAGTAAGGAAAGAGTGCTATTTGCAAGAGCATATTAAGAAAAAAAATTATTCGCATCCCAATGCAGCAATGCAATGGGATGTTTTTTTGAAATTAAATTTCTATAAAATTCTATTACCTCCTTTCTATTTATTTTGACTCAAATAATTATAATCACTCAGTAGCGTTTCTAAAAAATTATAGGCTTCCTCATCAGTATTAATGTCCAAAACGGTTTTTACTTTTTCGGCAATAGTTACTACATAATTGTACATATTACTTTTACGATGCTGCTGCAATATATTATTGATAGTATTTAAATCTCTATCGCTTAGTCGCATTACTTGAGGATAGCTTACATGATAGGCTTCTTTATTTACATGTTTAAATATGGTATTATCTATACTATAAGGTAGTTTTTTACTTACTACAGTGGTATCAGCTGCAAGGTCGCCAATACGTTGCCCATGCTTAGTGATAGCAGTACAAATAATTCCTCCCAAATTACTTGTAAACGCAAAATCTATTGGTCGTAAAAACCAACGCAAAGCATATTGGCTAAGTGTTGGCGAATTACCATCCATGCTAATTACTTTTAGCCCCATTATTTTTTTTCCAACACTTTCACCATTTAGTAATACTTCTGAAGCTAAATGATAAAATAAAATAGGACAAGCTATTAAAAAACTTACCACAAATCCTAATCCATTATCATCATTAAATAAATCGGAAAGGCTAGACGACATTGCATATAATACGGTAAGTAAATATACTACTATAATAAATGTATCTAATAAATAGGCAATTATTCGCTTATGAATTGGTGCTAATTCAAAGCCCAACTCAATATTAAAAGAGGTATTGATTACTAATTGCG
>CAIXQW010000287.1 GCA_903921675.1 uncultured bacterium
GGTTTCCAAATCTAACAGTTTGACCTAGAATATTCTGAATACAATATTGTAAAACTGTTGATGTTGGATTTTCTATAGTTAAATATTGTATTGCAGGTATCGGATAAATATTTATTTTTAAAGTATTCAAATCTATACAATCAGAAGTATCAATGCATCCATTAGTAGAAACGATAACTGCATATAATCCATTTAAATTAGGTTTAAAATTTTTAGCTGTTGCATTTAAAATTGGATTATAATTGGGGCAATTAACCCATTGAAAAACTGAGTTATTGGCTAGTGCTGTATACAAGGATTCATTTTTAATTATCTTATTATTTACAATAGTAATAGTAAGATTTAAAATAGATATACTATCGCAACCATTGGAATTTAAAAAAGTATCTTTATAAATGCCACTACTTGTATATGTATTACCTAACCAGGTAAAACTATCACAGGCGGTTTGTACTAAAGAAGTGATACTACTATTTAAAATAGTAAGATTTAAAATGGATATACTATCGCAACCATTGGAATTTGAAAAAGTATCTTTATAAATGCCACTACTTGTATATGTATTACCTAACCAGGTAAAACTATCACAGGCGGTTTGTATTAAAGAAGTGATACTACTATTTGAAATAGTAAGATTTAATACATATATACTTTTGCAACCCCATGAATTTATAAAATTGTAATAATATAGTCCGCTAGAAGTATAATTATTTCCATACCAAAAATAACTATCGCAGGCGGTTATTACATTACTACCATAGGAAGTCGAACAGCAAATTCCAGAATTGGGCATATCTCCATTTATTATCCAATGTTTTGTATTAATTAAATAGGCTCTACCAGCTTGACCCGATTGATTATAACGCAAATTATATGCTCCTAAATGCAAATAATTTGGCACTGTATTATTACCACTGAATCCAATTAAATTATCAGAATACATACTACAATCCATTCCGCAAGAGGATAGCATATTGATACCAGATGCCAAATTACTTAAATTCCAATTGCCAATTATTTGATTAAAGGAATTTGCAGATTGAAACATACCTATCATATCTGTTACATGTAAAGTATTCCAATTACCAATAGGTTGGTTAAAAACTTGACTACTTTGAAACATAAATCCCATGTTGGTAACATTGCTTGTATTCCAATTACCAATGGGTTGATTAAATGCAAAAGCTAAATCAAACATACTTCTCATACTTGTTACATTACTTGTATTCCAATTGCCTATTGGCTGGTTAAAGGACCATGTATAAGCAAATAAATAACTCATATTTGTAACATTGCTTGTATTCCAATTACCTATTGGCTGATTAAAAATATTATTATAAAATAGACCTTGCATATTTGTTACACTACTAGTATTCCAATTTCCAATGGGTTGATTAAAAGCAAAAGCATTGGAAAATAAATAACTCATATTTGTCACATTAGATGTATTCCAATTTCCAATATTGCTTGGTCCATTCAAAACACTACTTGGTGTTGTGCTCATTGCAAACATATAACTCAAATCAGTTACTAAACTTAAATCTGGAATATCAGTAGCTGTTATATTCAAATTATTACATGCTTTAAATGCATATGACATTGAACTCCATGCAATAGTACCCCATTGCTCAACATTTAATAATCTTAGTCTATCATTAATTCCAGTACTCATATTAAATCTATTAAAATTCGCAGAATCTATTTTCAATCTAATTTTAGCACCAATAGGCAAGCCAGTAATGGTAGCTAAGGTACCACTAAATGTTCCACCTCCAGAAGTCCCTACCGGAATTGTTTCCCAACTATAATTTACAATTCCAGTTGTTCCAGTACCAAATGTAATAGATGTTGGTGTGCTGCCAGAATTAGACAAATCCCATATGGTAATAAAATCTGAAGCCCGACAAATGGTAAATAATAAAATATATCCAACCAGTAAAAATAGCTTTTTCATAAGACAAGAATTTATATGTAAACTTAATATATTAATCTGAAACATTTATTATAATTTAAAAAAAACCTATGATTCTATATTTATCACCTTAACATCTAATAATAAATAAATTCAATACCTAAAATTGGATGTCTTTAAAAAAGCATATTAA
>CAIXQW010000288.1 GCA_903921675.1 uncultured bacterium
AACAGCATTAGAAATATTAAAAGAAGGAAATACTCGCTTTATAAATAATTTAAAGGCTCACAGAGATTTATTAGGTCAAGTGAATGATACTAGAGAAGGCCAATGGCCATTTGCTACTATTTTAAGTTGCATAGATAGTCGTACTTCTGCAGAATTGGTATTTGACCAAGGACTAGGAGATATTTTTTCTGTTAGAATTGCAGGAAACATAGTCAATACAGATATTATAGGAAGTATGGAGTTTGCCTGTAAAATTGCAGGTTCTAAATTGATTGTAGTATTAGGACACACGAATTGCGGGGCTGTAAAGGGCGCATGCGACCATGTAGAAATGGGTAATTTAACAGAGCTATTATCAAAATTACAGCCTGCCGTTTATCAAGAAAAAACTACAAAGGAAGATAGAACTTCTAATAATAAAGAATTTGTAGAAAAGGTAGCTTTAATAAATGTAAGACGAAGTGTAGAACAAATTATAGAACGCAGTTATATTTTGGAACAAATGTTAGAAACTGGCGCAATTGGAATAGTAGGTGCTATGTATGATGTGAAATCTGGTGTGGTTGAATTTTGTGAGGAAGCCATGTTTATAAATGATAGTCAAAATCCTACTTTTTCATTAAAAGATTTTAGAAGTTAATTTTCAAATAAAATGACTACACCTACTTTTAATGAGCAACATGTATTGCATGAATTAAAGCATTATTTACCTTCGCAAACGCCATTAAAAGATTTTATACATCATAATTCCTTGCATGCCTTTCAGGATATGCGTTTTTATGACGCTATTTTTAAAGCGTCTGCAATATTTGGATTTCAGGCTACTTTGCCATTGACAGACTTTCGTAAACTTTACGAAGTAGGTAGAATTAGAAAAGATATTCTTGCACTAAAAACTACAGAAGCTTATGGTGCAGAAAACTTAAACGAGTGGTTGAGAATTGTTATTGAAAAAAAGTTTGACGAAAACATAGAACCACGTATTGGGCAACTGCGAAGTGCGTGGAAGCATTTTTACAAAATAGATTTAGATAATTTAGTACAGCCACTTTTGTTTAGATTGCTAGGCAATTATTTAGATCAGGGAATCTCTATTTGGAATTTCCCAATTGGTAATTTGTCATTGTTAGAAGCTATTAAAACCCTAGAGAAAAATAGTTTCACTAGTATATTTAAAACAAACAGAGCAAAGCAATTGTTGCATGCTTCAGAAACTACAATGTATTCTCTGTTGAAAATAGTTGTTGGGAAAGAGGAATATTTTGAACAATATTTATTTGACCAGCAATTTGCACATAAAGGTTGGAGTGGCTTAATAGCTTCTATAGAGCAAAAGCCAGAAACATTATTAAGCCCACGAAAAATATCTTTGCATGATGCAATTGTGCTTGAATTATTATTTGAAATAGATAATTTGGATGCAGCCTTAGGTCTGCATTGGGAGCCATTAGCCAACAACTACAATGCTGCCCCATGCAACTTATTTGCAGAAGTGCCAAATACAGAATTACAAGAAGTTTTAAAAATTTGGCAAAATGCATTTGAATGGAGTTACTATGATGAAGTATTAGCAGGAGTGCAGCATTTGGCAATAGCTAAAAAAGATCAGAAGAAGGATGAGCAAAATTTTATACCATCTTTTCAGGCATTGTTTTGTATTGATGAAAGAGAGTGTAGCTTGCGGATGCATGTAGAAAATGTAGATAAGCAATGCGAAACATTTGGCACTCCAGGTTTTTTTGGTGTTGAATTTTATTTCCAAGCAATGCATGCAAAATTTTATGATAAATTATGTCCAGCACCAGTTACTCCGCAGTACTTAATAAAAGAAGAAGAAGTAACTACCGCAAGAAAGCATGATCATTTTTACACCAATCATTCTCATGGTTTAATTGCTGGCTTTATTAGTTCTATACTGCTTGGTTTTTGGGCAATTATTCGCTTGATAAAAAACTTATTTGTACCTACCATGGGTCCTGCAATTGCCAATGCATTTGCACACATGAATCAACATGGCAAGCTTACCGTAGAAAATAAAGATATTGCACATAAAGAAAATAATTTACAAATTGGATTTACAGTTGCAGAAATGACAACTCGGGTTGCAGGCTTGCTAAATGGAATTGCATTGACCAACAATTTTGCACCAATTGTTTATGTAGTAGCGCATGGTAGTAGTAGTGCCAACAATCCGCATCATGGTGCGCATGACTGTGGCGCTTGTAGCGGTAGGCCAGGTTCAGTAAATGCAAGAGTTTTTGCAAGTATGGCCAACAACCCAAAAGTAAGATTGGCACTGCAAGCACAAGGCATTAATATTTCGAATACCACACAATTTGTAGGAGCATTGCATGATACAGCTGCTGATGAAATGGAGTATTACGACACAAATAGTTTGAATGAGGTAAATAAAAATTTGCATGCAAAAAATGCAGCAGCTTTTGAAGATGCTTTGGACTTAAATGCCAAAGAGCGCTCTAGAAGATTTGCTTCTATTGATACTGCACAGCCAATCAAAAAAGTGCGTAAGGCTATTAAATTAAGATCTGTTTCTTTATTTGAACCAAGGCCAGAATTAGGGCATGGCACTAACACGCTTTGCATTGTAGGCAAAAGAGAATTAACCAAAGGATTATTTTTAGACAGAAGAGCTTTTTTAAATTCCTACGATTACAAAACAGATTTGCAAGGGAATTTCTTAACAGGAATAATGAAACCATTGGGCCCTGTATGTGGAGGAATAAATTTAGAATATTATTTTAGTAGGGTAGATAATCATAAGTTAGGAGCAGGCACTAAACTGCCGCATAATGTTATGGGATTGATAGCAGTAGCCAATAGCAGCGATGGCGATTTAAGACCTGGACTTCCTTGGCAAATGATAGAAGTGCATGACCCTTTGCGATTATTAATTGTGGTAGAACATTATCCAGATATAGTATTGCAAACTGTACAATCTACACCAGAAATGTATGAATGGTTTATTAATGAATGGGTGCATTTAGTAGCTATTCATCCGCAAACTCACGAGTTGTATTATTTTGTAAAAGGAAAATTTGTACCTTATCAGCCACATACCAATCAAATACATTTCTTTAAAGATGTACATACACTTTTAGAAGAAGCTAAAGAAATGGAAACAAACCATATTGTACACGCTACCCAAGAGAATTTACCAATTTATTTTTACAACTAATAGTTTCTATGGAAGAATTACTACAATATTTAATATGCATACCTCTAATTGGTTTTTTATTTTCATTAGTGTTTAAAAACAAAAATGAAAATCAAATTTCTGCTATCGCAATATGTACAATTGGGTTGCACTTTTTAGCTATTTGTGTGTTTGCTATTAATTGGTTGATTCAATCAAATCCAGTTTTAGATTACAAGCATTTTGTATTTTATAAAGAAGCAGAAATAGAAATATTTTTAAGTTATTATTTTGATACTACCACACTTGTATTTGCATTGCTAGGCGCTGTGCTTACTTTTTTGGTTGCGCTGTTTAGCAAGTATTATATGCATCGTGAAGAAGGCTACAAACGATTTTTTAATACGCTTTTACTTTTTTATGTAGGCTATACTGTTACAGTGTTTTCTGGCAATTTCGAAACTTTATTTATTGGTTGGGAATTTCTAGGTATTACATCTTTTTTATTGATTGCCTTTTATAGAGATAGATATTTACCTATTAAAAATGCTTTAAAAACTGTTTCGTTGTATAGACTTGGCGATATATGTTTAGTGCTAGCATTATGGATGAGCCATCATACTTGGCATCAAAATATTACGTTTATGCAGTTTAATAATACAGATATTGTAACCGCACATATTGCAGAACATTATTACGATGTTTTATTCATTGTTACTATGATTATAATTGCTGCTAGCATTAAATCTGCACAATTTCCATTTTCGTCGTGGCTGCCTCGTGCTATGGAAGGACCCACTACTTCTAGCGCAATATTTTATGGGTCTTTATCTGTGCATCTAGGGGTGTTTTTATTAATGCGCACATATCCATATTGGAGTTCTATAGAATCCTTT
The DNA here is from genome assembly GCA_903921675.1 of uncultured bacterium. Taxonomy (GTDB): domain Bacteria; phylum Bacteroidota; class Bacteroidia; order Chitinophagales; family Chitinophagaceae; genus CAIXQW01. The sequence goes on from CAIXQW010000288.1 coordinate 4,051, forward strand.
AAAATACTAATCATGGTATTAGGTGCAATTACAGCAATTGTGGCCACATTAATTGCTCGAGTTCAATCTACTGTTAAAACACAAATTGCTTATTCTTCTATTGCACAAATTGGTTTGATGTTTATAGAGGTGGCATTAGGTTGGCATACAATTGCATTGATTCATTTATGTGGTAATGCGTTTTTACGCACTTATCAATTATTAGTTTCGCCATCTGTACTTGGGTATTTAATTCATGATCAATTTTTTAGTTATCATCCAAAGCAATATGGTACACAACAATCATTTGCAAGTAAATTAAGTAATAGTATGTATTTGCTTAGTGTAAAAGAATGGAATTTAAATACCACTATGAAAAAACTAATATGGAATCCATTAAAATGGGTTGGCAAACAATTACAGTTTTTGCAAAAAAAATTAGCAATATTTATTTTGATATTTGTATTTTTAATTGGTGTAGTAGCTTTCTATTTCGAAAATAATATTCCACCGCAATTAGATCATATTCTGCATCTTCTATTTTCTTTGATAGGTATGCTACTTGTACTTAGTGCTTTTGCAAATAGAAAAAATGCAATCCATGCATGGATATTAATAGTGCTTAGTCAATTTTACAATGTATTGGCAATAGCATTATTAAATGATGATTATGGTTTTACAGAAATGGTATATTATTCAGCAGGAGTATTATTAGCTGCTTTTGTAGGTATGTATTGTTTGCTGCAAATCAAGAAAAAAGAATCTCATGTTTCTTTAGACAGATTTTATGGTCATGTGTATGAATATCCGCGATTGGCATTTGTGTTTTTGATAGCATGTTTGGCATTTGTAGGCTTGCCATTTACACCTTCTTTTATTGGCATAGATTTATTATTTAGCCATATTCACAAGCACGAGTATGCTTTATTAATTTTTACTGCAATCAATTTTTTAGTAATAGAAATTGCAGTATTACGTATTTATGCAAGAGTATTTTTAGGGCAACATATCAAACAAACACATCCTATTGCTTATAAAAGTTCTTAAACAACTTTTATATTTCTTGCCAAAAAGCATTGCCAAATTTTTCTAAGCCTGGGTCTCTAGCTCCCATTAATAGCACTACCGTGTCTGTGGTAAAATGTGGTTTCATAGCTTGCAATAATGCGCCTCTGTTTTCTACAAAAAAGGCATTGCAGTTTTTGTCTTGCAAATCTATTATTAAATCGTTGGCGCTAATATCTTTTACAGCTGTGCCCCCAGCGTAGTAAATTTCACTCATCCAAATTTCATCTTGTGGCCTTAGGCTGGCAGTAATTTCTTCCACCAATTCTTTTCTTATAAATCTTGTAGGACCATAACCATGTGGCTGAAACCATGCTATTAATTTAGTGGCTACTGGTTGACATGCTTTGATACTGGCTGCAATTTTTGCTGGATTATGCGCATAGTCGTCTATTACAGTGATGCCATTTTTTGTGCCTAATAATTGATGCCTACGATAGATGCCAGGATAGGTATTTAATGCATCTGCACATTGCTGCACACTTACTCCAACTTGCGCGCAAGTAGCCATGCAAGCCAAAGCGTTTTCCATATTATGTTTGCCAATGGTTGGCATAGTGACTTGCACACCTTGCACGGCAAATGATATTGTAAAACTATTTTGACTAAAATTACTGCCTACAAAGCTTGTCCCTTCTCCAAAATCATTTGCAACAGCAGTACTAAATTTTTTAGCAAGTGCATGTGATTGATTGACTATTATGGTGTCTTTTATATTTTGTTGAAATGTAGAAAAAATTACATCTAATTCACTTAACTCTTTATGGTCTTTATCTATGCTTAAAAGCACACCTATGCTTGGTTTGTATTGTACCAAGCTTCCATCGCTTTCATCGGCTTCTATTATTAACCACTCGCTTTTGCCTACATGGCAGTTGCCAATTTTCCCTTGTTCTATTAATGTTACAATGCCAGCACCCGTTATCAAAGATGCATCTACACCACTATTGATAAGTATATGAAACAGCATTGCTGCAGTAGTACTTTTACCACTAGTACCTGCAATAGCAATTGCTTTTTTGGTATCACAAATTTGTGCCAATAGCTGTGCCCTGGTAATAATTGGAATATTTAATTCTCTTGCTTTTTGTACTTCTACATTGGTATCTTCTATAGCTGTACTAACTACCAGAACTTCATGCGTATTATTAATTTGTGCTTGTAATTGGTGATAGCATATAATATTTTCTGCTTCTAATTGTGCCTTTGTTTTGTCATTATCACTAGTGTTAAAAAGTCTATCGCTACCACTTACATTTTTACCAATGCCACTAAGGTATTGCGCTATGGCACTCATACCAGCACCAGCTACACCTGCAAAAAAGAAATGTTGTTTGTTTATTACCAAAGGAATCATTGTTGTAAAAAAATTTGTAAGCAAATGTAGGCAATTGTGTTTTGATAGTAAAACCAAAATTTTCAATTTTCTTTAATACTTCCTTTGTGCCCCTTTGTGAAAATCCTTTGCGGCACTTTGTGCAATAATTATCAAAATTTTAAACATCTTTTCTCTTTCCCTCTAAATCTCTTTGTCCTAACTTTTACTTCTTGTATATTCACAATTAATTATAAGCTACATCTACCTAATCCATTACATTTGTATAATGAAAAAAATGCTTATCCTATTGGGCTGTGTATGTGCAATGGCTTATACATCTTGCACCAATAAAAATACACATTTAAAAGGTACAATAGACGGTGTAAAAGACTCCCAAATATTTGCTACTAGCGACGGGGAAAGGCAGCATGTAGATACGATAAAAGTAAAAGATGGAAAATTTACTTACGATGTTACGTTTACAGAACCAACTCCATTATTTTTGATATTAAAAGAAACTGGAGAAAATATTTTGGTATTTGCTGAAGGCGGCAATATAACAGTAGATGGCAAATTAGGAGATTTTAAAAACGCGAAAGTGTCAGGTAGTAAATCTCACGAGGAGTTTGCAAGTTATGTAAAATCTGTAGAGCCGTTGATGCAACAAGGCATAGCATTGCGCCAACAAGGAGAATTGGCAAAGTCTGAAGAAGAAGTTGCAAAAATTTCGCAAGCTTTCATTGCACTAGACTCTACAGAAACAGAATTAATGAAGTCGTTTGTTGCAGCGCATCCAACTTCTGCAGTTAGTTCTTTCCTTGCCTCCCAAAAATTAGGAAACGAAGAGGATTTAGAAAAAATCAAATCCTTTTATTCTTTACTTAGCGGAAAAGCATTAACTACAATGTATGGTCAAAACCTTACATTGTTATATAATAAATTGAAAAATTTATCTGTAGGCGCAATGGCAAAAGATTTTACATTGCCAGATGCAAATGGCAAACCAATTGCATTAAGTAGCTTTAAAGGGCAATACGTATTATTAGATTTCTGGGCTAGTTGGTGCAAGCCATGCCGTGGAGAAAATCCAAATGTGGTAGCAGCATATAATGCATTTAAAGATAAAGGATTTACAGTATTTGGTGTAAGCCTTGATGAAAAAAAAGAGGTTTGGCAAGAAGCAGTAGCTGCCGATAAATTAACTTGGACACAGGTAAGCGATTTGAAAGGATGGCAAAGTGTAGCCGCAGAAATGTATGGCATACAATCTATACCTACCAATTATTTGATAGATAAAGAAGGAAAAATAATTGGTAAAAATTTGCGTGGCGAAGAATTAATAGCCAAGCTGAAAGAAGTAATAAAATAATAAATTAGAGTTTAAATAAATATTTGAATATGAAAAAACTATTAGTTGTTGCACTTATATGCAGTTCTGTGGTAAGCATTGCACAAAAGAAAACAAAAACTACAAAATCTGCAGAAGAGCAAGGAAAACCATTTGTATTGCGTGGCAAAATGCAAGGCTATCAAGGAAGTACGATTGTATTTGCACCATACTTAAATCAAGCAAAGCGCGATACTGTTTTTTTAAAAGGCGACTCTTTTGTGTACAAAGGCAGAATGACAGAGCCACAAGTAATAGTGTATGTGCGCGAAGATGGTCAAAATAATTCTATCTTTTTAAACGAAGGTGAGCACGATATACAAATTGATTGTATTACCAACAACGGCTTTGGCATTACTAATGCGCCAGTCCAAGAAAGTTATAATCAGTTTGCAAACGCTATTGGACCATTGGCCGAAAAAAGAGGCACTTACAAAACCAATCCCGACCCTAAGGTGCAAGAAGAAAACGAAGCCGCTATACAAAAAACATTTAGAGATTTTTTATCTAGTTCTACATCGCATCCTACAGCAGCATCTTTTTTAGTGTTGAGCAATGTGCAACAAATGCAAGGTGCTAGTGGCGACCAAATGATGGAGTTTTACAACCTGCTACCAACTGCTGCCAAGCAAACTGCTTATGGTGTAAAAGCGTTCCAATTTATCAATCGCAGCACTGCAGATGATATGGGTAAAATAGCACCAGACTTTACCTTACTAGATAGCGCTGGAAAAAAAGTAACATTAAGTGACTATCGTGGCAAGAATTATGTATTGGTAGATTTTTGGGCTACATGGTGTGGGCCTTGCCGCGCAGAGTTTCCTGCTTTGAAAGTAGCACAAGAAAAATATAAAAATAAAGGCTTAGTAATATTAGGAGTAAGTATAGATGCGGACTACGTAAAATGGAAAACCAAATTAGCAGAGCCAGGCTTTACCACTTGGACTCATGTATGGGATGGCCCACAAGGCCCAGACCAAGTGGCAAGTACTTTGTACAACGTACCAAGTATTCCTCGTAATTTTTTGTTAGATAAAACAGGTAAAGTAATTGCAAGAAACCTTCGCGGTCCAGCTGTAGAAAGTACTTTGGAAGAGTTAATTAAATAAAAAATTTGATTAATAAAGAAGAATTTAAAATAGTCTTACAGTTGTAAGGCTATTTTTTTATTGCAGTAATATCATGTTGTGGTTAAATTTTGATAACAATTTATTTTGAGTTGGATTATCATCTCAAGCTACGTAATTATAATTTTAAAAAAATAATTTTGGCTTGTTTACTTAATACAACAGGTAATACTCAATTTGTTTCTGCTAGTTTTTGGTGGCTTAAATATTTTTTAAATTCTTATTCCTTCTCTTCTACAAACAATTCTTTTTTATCTACAATTTTTACTTTTGTTTTTTTCTTTAGTTTATTCGCTACTTCGCTATAAGGCGCAAATATTACTTTCTCGCCACCTTCCAATCCGCTTGTGATGGCTATGTACTGATTATCTTGAATGCCTGTAGTTACTTCTATTAGGTCAGCTTCGTTTTTTGCATTTACTATAAATACATATTCTTTTATTTCTTTATCGCCATTAGCTACATCACTGTTTTTGTTGCTGTCTAAATCGCGTGTGGTAACAGCATTTATTGGCACACACATTACACCATTTAAATGTTTTGTAAGGATATCAACACTTGCACTCATGCCTGGTCTAAACGGAAATTTTCTTTTATCTGCCAATAAATCTGCATAACTGTTTCTATCCATTTCTATACTTACCGTGTAGTTACTTACTTGGTCTGTGCTTGCTGCAGATAATGCACTACTTGTATTGCTTTGTGCTGTTTTTATTACCAAGCCTTTAAATTTTCTTTTCGGGTAAGCATCTATTTCTATATTAGCTGTATCTCCAATACTAATTTTTGGAATATCATTTTCACCAATTTCTACATCTACTTTCATTACACTCATATCGCTAATGCGCAACATTTCTGTACCTGCCATTTGTGCTGTACCTACTACTCTTTCTCCACGCTTTACATTTAGTTTTGTTACAATGCCACTCATAGGTGCGTATATATTTGCCCTGCGAATATTTTGGTTTGCTTCGCTTAACCCTGCCACACTACTTTCTACATTGTATTGGCTGCTTTGTATGCTAGTTTTTGCAGTGTTGATAGTAGCTTGCGCACTTTTGTAAGCAGTTTGTGCTTGCTCAAATTCTGCTGCGCTGATTACTTTTTCATTATACAATTTTAAGCTCCTATCATAAGTGCTTTTGGCTTGTGCTAGTTGTGTATTTAATTGTGCTACCTGTGCTTTGGCATTTTCTACACCTGCTCTGCTTTGGTTGACTTGTGCATTAGCACGCGTTACATTGCTAGTATAAAGGCTAGCATCTATGCGCGCAATTAATTGCCCTTTTTTTACTTCATCGCCTTCTTGCACATATAACTCTTGCACCTCGCCACTAATATCTGGACTTACTTTTACTTCTTGCAACGGATAAATTTTTCCACTTGCGCCAACGCTTTCTACAAGGTTTCTTGCTTTAGTTTCTTCCACTGCTACTTTGGTGCTTTTATCGCCGCCAAGCTTTCCGTTTTTTGCAAGCACTGCCAATGTAATTAGCACAACTGTACCAACGCCTAATGCTATATATAAATTTCTGTTTTTCATTTCTGTTTTATAAATTTATTTCTTTGCCTAAATAAAAATCTAATATTTTCATTTTAAAAATTAAATCGTATTGTGCTAATGCTGTATTAATTTTTGCACGCGTTAATGTATTTTGTTGCGTAGTATATTCTTGTGTATTTAGCATGCCGGCATTGTATCTTTTTATAGCATAGTTTAAGGCTATTTGCGAAGCCTCTTCGCTATTTTTTGCAGAGCTCAATTTTTGTATAGAAGCTTGTGCATCATTATAGGCTTTGTACACATTTTGTTTTAGCGTATTTACTTCTTGCTGCTGTGTAAAGTTTGCACTTTCCAAACTTATTTTGGCGCGCGCTATATTTAGTTTAGAGGTATAGCCATTCAATATTGGCACACTCACACCTAGCGATACTGTTTGTCGGAAATTATTATCATACTGTTTAAATAATGGTACTGTTGCAGTTTGGTAATTATAAGCTGGTCTTGTTACTGCAATATTAGAATCTCCAAATTTTATATTTCCTAAAAACTCATCGCCTTTGTAGGTAGCACCAGTAATGCTTTTTACGGTGCTTGCATAATTGGTACCTAATGTTGCACCAAGGCTAACACTTGGATATAATGCGCTTTTGGCAATGTCTATTTGTTTTTCGGCGCTTTTTATTTTGTAGTCGTTGCTGGTAATATTTGGTCTTTTTGTTTTGGCTACAGTAAATATTTCCTCGGCATTAGGGTAGCTTAGCAATGATGCTAATGGGATAGTATTGATATCTGGTGTTTGAATATCAAAAGCTACTTGCATATCCATATTTAAAAAAGCACGCAAATCCAATAATGCACTATTTACATCCAATATACTATTATTTAGGCTTGCACTATCTATCATTACTTGTGCTTGCAATTGTGCTGCATTCAATTCTGGCAAAGCACCTGCGTCTACTCTTTTTCTAGTAAAGCGATATTGCTCCAGGTCTGTAAGCAATTGAGCTTCATTGATGCGCACTTGTTCTTTTGCTAATAAAATTCTTAAATAATCAGTTGCGATATTTAATGCGATATCATTTTGTAATTGCTTGTATTGCTCTACATTGGCTTGCATATTTAATTGGCCTTGCTCTCGTTGATACTTTTTAGCAAACCACCCAAAAAGCAAAACGCCACTATTCATACTTAAGCCATTATAATAATAGCCTTGATTGATAAATGTATTACTTGTAGGATCAATGCTTCTACCTAAACTAAAACCATTACTTACATCTGCATTTAAAGATGGGTATTGACTGTATTTATTTTGTTGTACTTGTAAGGCGCTCATTTTTATATTCAACTCGCTTTGTTGCACAGAAATATTATGCTTTACAGCATACTCTATACATTGCTGCAAGCTCCATATATTTTGGGCATTGCATACCAGCGAATAAAAAATAAGCAAGAAAACACCACTCTTTTTCATTGCACAAATGTAGCAAAGGGAATTTGTATGACGAAGAATATTTGTATAAGCGGTAAAATCAAAATATACATAAGTATGAATTTTGCAATGTATTAAAAGTAGATTGTAAAATTATAGCAGATATTTGCTTAAATTATTTTTTATGCTTTTAGAAATTCATCCAAAGTTGCCAATGCGCAATAAAGCAGTTACCATGCATTATTATATGTAGCAATTAGGGTTTACAGATATTGGTAGTGAAAGCTTTGATGATTACTTAATGGTAAAAAAAGACAATATTGTAATTCATTTTTTTAGCCATAAAACACTTGATGTGCTTACAAATGATGGGCAAGTATACATTAGAACAAATAATATTGATGCACTATACCAGCAAATGATAGACAACCAGGTAACTATTCACCCGAATGGAAATTTAACACTTAAACCTTGGGGTCAAAAGGAATTTGCTTTGCTTGATCCTGATAATAATTTATTGACTTTTGGGCAATCAATAGAAATGTAAAATTCAAATTTTTTCTATCTTTAAAAAACAGGAAAATATTTTTTTGAATACCAAATAGTTTAAAAATGGATTGTAAAATAAAGTGTCTGCCATAATCCTATTATTCCATCATTCTTTTCTACTTTTACAATCATGACTACAGATGTGCTTGTTATTGGTAGTGGTATTGCCGGTTTGACTTATGCTTTAAAAACTGCTAAGGCCAAGCCTAATTTGCAAATAACTATTTTAACCAAAACCGTAGATGACGAAACCAACACTAAATATGCACAAGGGGGCATAGCTGCTGTTTGGGATTTTGAAAAAGATAGTTATGAAAAGCATATAGAAGACACCATGGTAGCCGGTGATTATTTATGCAATAGAAAAGTAGTAGAAATAGTTGTAAAAGAAGGTCCAGAAAGATTAAAAGAATTAATAGAGTGGGGAGCAGATTTTGATAAAGCCAAAGATGGCGATTATAAATTGGGTAAGGAAGGTGGACATAGCGAAAATAGAATTTTGCATCACAAAGATGTAACGGGCAAAGAAATGGAGCGCGCCTTAATAGAAGCTGTGCATGAACAACCAAATATTACTATCATAGACCATTGTTTTGTGGTAGATATTATTACGCAACATCATCAAGGAATAATTGTAACCAAAAGCACACCGGATATTACTTGTTTTGGTGTATATGTTTTGAATTTAAAAACAAACGAAATTCAAAAAATATTAAGCCGCGTAACCTTGATGGCTACAGGTGGAGTAGGGCAAGTGTACCGTACTACTACCAATCCAAAAATTGCAACAGGTGATGGTATTGCCATGGTGTATCGTGCTAAGGGAAGAATAGAAAATATGGAATTTATCCAATTTCACCCTACAGCATTATACGAAGCTGGCAAACGTTTTGGGCAAGCATTTTTAATTACAGAAGCAGTGCGGGGCGATGGTGCAATATTACGCAACAGTAAGGGCGAAGATTTTATGCCGCGCTACGATGAAAGAAAAAGTTTGGCCCCTCGCGATATTGTAGCTAGAGCCATTGATAATGAAATGAAAGTGTTGGGAGATGAACATGTGTACTTAGATTGTACACATATGGATATAGAAAAATTCAAAGAGCATTTCCCCAATATTTATCAAAAATGTTTAGACATCAACATAGATGTAAGTAAAGATTTTATACCGGTTTCTCCAGCCTCTCATTATTGCTGTGGAGGTATTAAAACAGACGAGTATGGGCACAGCAGCATACACAGATTGTATAGCGCTGGAGAAGCCGCTAGCACTGGATTGCATGGCGCTAATAGGCTCGCTAGTAATAGTCTTTTAGAGGCAATGGTTTTTGGGCATAGGTGTTATATAGATACCATTGAAAATATAGAAAAATATGCAATTCCAGAAAATATGCCAGAGTGGAATGCGCATGGCACACAAGACCCAAAGGAAATGATTTTGATTACGCAAAGTGTAAAAGAATTGCAGAATTTAATGAGTGATTATGTAGGTATTGTGCGCAGTAATATTCGTTTAACCAGAGCCATGAATCGCTTAGATATTCTATTTGCAGAAACCGAAGAATTATATAAAACTACAAGCATTAGTCCGCAGCTATGCGAGTTGAGAAACCTGATTACTATAGGCTATTTAATAGTAAAATGTGCACAATTCCGAAAAGAAAGTAGAGGCTTGCATTTTACGGTAGACTATCCCGGCAAAAGTGAATTGCTACAAAATATTGTATTGTAAATTTAGTGTATGTATTATCTTCTTCTAATTATTTTTTATCCAATTTCTGTTTTGCCTTTTTGGGTTTTGTATGGTATTAGTGATGGCATGTTCTTTTTAGTTTACCAAGTATTTGGCTACAGAAAAAATGTAGTTATGGATAATCTTACAAAATCTTTTCCGGGAAAAAGCCAAGAAGAGTTGCGAATAATAGCTAAGCAATTTTATAAAAATTTATGCGATAGTGTAGTAGAAACTATTAAACTACTCACTATTACTAATGCCGAAATCAATAAAAGATTTACCTGCAATTATGAAGTGGTGAATAACGCAACCGGTAAAGGTAGAATAGTGCAAGCGCATCTATCGCATACTTTTAATTGGGAGTGGGGCACAGTAGCTAGTAATCTAAATATGCATGTAACATTTACTGCGTTGTATAATAGAGTTACAAACGAGGCATTTAATAAACTGATGTACAAAATGCGCACTCGCAGTGGTAGTATCATGATAGATATGGATGACATGCAAAGTGTTATGGCAGAGTATCAAAAAAAAGATATTTGTTGGTGCTTTATTGCAGATCAAAATCCTAGTGAGCCGCGCAGAGGCGCTTGGGTAGACTTTTTTGGAAGAGAGACAAGTTTTTTTAAAGGTGCAGAATTAATAGCGCGTAGGTATAATAATATAGTTTTGTTTGGCACTATTAAGCGTATGAAGCGCGGCTATTACCATTTGCAATTAGAAAAAAAATACGACAATGCCAAAGCTACTAACGATGGAGAAATTACAACAGCCTATGTTCGATATCTCGAAAACGAAATCAGGCAACAACCTGACAATTGGGTTTGGTCGCACAGAAGGTGGAAACACATTAGAAAAGCTAGCAATTAACTTTTTTGCAGTTAGCAAGAGTGAGGCCCCATTCTGTACGACCAAGTAATTTTAAGTGTAAAAATTCTATTCTATATACCAAAGATGAATATTGTTTTTGAAACCACAAATTTTATTAGGTAATTAGTTATGAACAATTTCGATACAATCAACAGAAGTTAATTGTAGTAATTGGGTATAATATTTTTATAGCATGCAGCTGCTTCATGGCAGGCAATCATAAAAAAAATTGGTACGTTAATGATGGAATTATTTTTAAAATCTAAGCATAAAAATACCATGCAATACTTTGCGATACTAATCCTATTACCACACCAGAAACGATTTCTGCAATGGTGTGTTCTTTTAAATATAATCTAGCCCAAATTACTTTTGCTAATGCTACAATGGCTATTACAAATGGAATATAATTTGCGCAAGGAGTTTTGATGGCTAGCAAAAATAATGCTGAAGCCGCACCGGCTAATGCAGTTGTGTGCATGCTCATTTTTGTAAAAATAGTTGTTAGAAATAAAATACTAACACTTATAAATGTTGCCAATAAAAAACTTTTTAATAGGATGGGTGCTTCGCTATATGATTTATGAAAAACATAAAAATTCCAAAAGTAAAAAAGTATGGTAGCCATTAATGGGCCAAGCCTTTCTTGATTGGTGCGCATATACATATCTTTTGTAAAGCCCAATTTCCAAATCAATAAAGTGACTAGCAAAGGATACAAAATGGTATTCAGCCCAATTTGTATTTTCCATAAACCAATTGTTTTAGCATCTATACTTATAAATAATGCAGGGCAGCATAGCATCATGGTCATGCATACAATAAATGGTATAAATACAGGATGCAATATATAGGAAATTGCCTTAGCGATGTTTTTCAAAATAAAATATTAGACTACAAAAGTGAGTTACATTTTTTGTTTTGGCAAATGATTTATACAGTAATGCTATAGCTCTTTTCTTAATCTTGCTACAGGAATATTTAACTGTTCTCTATATTTAGCAATAGTGCGGCGTGCAATATTATAGCCTTTTTCTTTTAAAATGATGGTCAACTGTTCATCACTAATTGGCTTGGTTTTATCCTCGGCATTTACCACATCTTCTAAAATTTTCTTTACTTCTCTGGTACTTACTTCTTCGCCACTATCGGTGCTAAGCGATTCGCTAAAGAAATATTTTAATTTAAAAGTACCAAACTCTGTTTGTACAAATTTACTATTTGCTACGCGGCTAATGGTACTAATATCCAAGCCTGTTCTATTAGCAATGTCTTTTAGTATCATTGGTTTAAGTTCCATTTCGTCGCCTGTCAAGAAAAAATTTTCTTGATATCGCATAATGGTTTCCATGGTTAAATACAAGGTGTGTTGACGCTGCTTAATGGCATCGATA
>CAIXQW010000289.1 GCA_903921675.1 uncultured bacterium
TTATGAAAAAAATACTTTCCTTATTAACAATAGCCATTTGTTTTGTATTTGCAGCTTGCGATGATGCTGCAATCTATCCAGATAATCAAACAATGGGTGCTATTGCCATAAGTGTAGATGAAACCTACAAACCAATCATGGAGGAACAGATTAAAATTTTTGAAGGAAGATATCCAAAAGCAAAAATTAAAGCGGTATACAAACCTGAAGCTGATTGTATTCAAGATTTTATAAAAGATACAACTCGTTTAATTTTCATTACTCGAAAATTAACTGCTGATGAAAAAAAAATATGCGAGCAAAAGAAAATAGCTGTAACAAGAGAATTGGCTTTAGTAAGAGATGCAGTTGCATTTATTGTAGCTAAAGGTGCTAAAAGCGAATATACGCAAGCAGAGTTTACAAAAATATTAAAAGGAGAATCTACAGATGTGCAATTAGTGTTCGACAATCAAAATTCAAGCACAGTGCGTTATATACAAGATACAGTTTTGCAAGGTGCTCCAATGACGAAAAATAATTATGCTGCAAAAGGATGTCAAGACTTAATTAATTATGTACAAACCAATCCTAAATCAATTGGTGTAATTGGTGTAAGCTGGGTAGCAGATAATGCAGATACAACTACAGAATCTTTTTTAAAGAAGCTTGATGTGGTTGGCATTTTGCCTTATAACGATAGTATAACAAGGTACCGAAAGCCTTATCAGGCCTATATTGGACTGAAAGAATATCCATATTGCCGCGAATTATTTTTTATTAGTAAAGAAGGATACCCTGGACTTGGTACAGGATTTGCAAACTACTTAGGTAGAGATGGACAATTGGTATTTAGTAAAAGTAAATTGTTTCCACTACAAATGGAAGTGTTAATACGAGATGTAAATGTTCATTAATAAGTAAATAAAAACAGATAAAACAAAATATAAATTTTTAAATGATTAACTACAAAACAAAATTAATTGCCGCTTTAACAATCTTATTTAGCGGTTATCAAATATCTGCACAGACTGTTGCAGATATAAAAAAAATGTATGATTACAACAGATTTGAATCTGCAAAAAAATTAGCAACACCATTAGCTGCATCAAATCCTGAAGCTAACTATTATTTAGGCTTAAGCCAATTGGGTTTAGGTAATGTAGAAGATGCTAAAACTACTTTCGGAAAATTTCCCACAGATATTGCAAATATGACTGGAGTAGCACGTGCATTATTTGCGCAAAAGAAAAATACAGAGGCTATGGCTATATTAACTGGCCTTACTAGTAAAGCTAAAAAGAAGGATTTTCAAACTTGGAAATTAGCAGCAGATGCAATTACTTATTCGCCAGGGGTAGATGTAAAAAAAGCAATTGAGTGGTATACTAAATCTTTAGAAATAAATCAAAATGGCGAAACCTACATGGCTTTGGGTGATGCCTATTTAAATATTGCCGATAATACAGGAGGTGGTAATGCCGAAACAAATTACATTTATGCACTAGATTATCAAGCCAATGCTAGCCAAATAGCTTATCGCCGCGGTAACTTATGGTACAGTGCGCATATTTATGATAGTGCAATTGTAAACTATAAAAGATGTAGTGAGTTAGATGCCGAAAATCCATTGCCATATATGAACTTTGCAAACTCTTATTATAAAACAAATCGTTTTGAATTGGCCAAGAAAAACATGGAAAGCTATTTAAAGCTTAGCGATAATACTACAGAAGATTATTTGCAATACATCAATATTTTGTATTTATGTAAAGATTATGCTGGTACAATTGCTAAAATAGATGAAGTGCGCAAGCAAGGTATAGATAAACCTTATTTAAGCAGATTAGCAGGATATTCTAATTACGAATTAGGTAATAATGCAGCTGCCTTAGCTGATATGGATGTATATTTTGCAAAGGTAGAAAAGAGTAAAATAATAGCTGCAGATTATAAGTATTATGGTAAAATTTTATCTAAAACTGCAGGTAAAGAATCTATGGCTAGCGAATATTTTATCAAAGCAATTGATGCAGATACAGCAGCAGATAAAAGTGATGCTTACCGCTCTATGGCAGAAGAATTGAAAAGTAAAAAAGATTATGCAGGTGCTGCTGTATGGTACACTAAATTGATAGAAAAAAGTGATGCTTCTAAAATTACAGCTAACGATTATTACTATCAAGGCTTCTGCAACTATGCTGCTAAAAATTACCCAGCTGCAATTAGTGCATTTACTACAATGACGACTAAATATCCTACAGAACCAAGTGGTTTTTATTACTTAGCTACTAGCCAAGCATTAAAAGATGGCGGTGTAAAAGATGGAGCAGCTGTAGAGCCCTATAAAAAATACATCGAATTAATTGGTGTGAATCTAGATAAAAAAGATAATTTAACTAAAGCATACAGCTATATTATAGAGTATTATAATGGTAAAAATGATGCTGCCAATGCAACACAATTTGCAAAACAATTATTGAATGTAGATCCTGCAAATACTTATGCTCCACAAATTATAGATTACTTTAAAAATGGTGCAAATCCAAAACCTGGTGCTACAAAACCAAGCGGTGGTAAAACACCCGAAAAAAAAAAGTAACTAAGAAAAAGAAATAAAATTAGCATAAAAAAAGACTCCAAATTGGAGTCTTTTTTTATGCATAAAATAATTTAAACTACACTCTTCCTTTTACAATTTCATCAATTACACTAGGGTCGAGCAAAGTACTTGTATCACCTATACTACTCAATTCATTCTCTGCTACTTTGCGCAAAATTCTGCGCATTATTTTTCCGCTTCTGGTTTTTGGCAGCCCCGTTACAAACTGTATTTTATCGGGCTTTGCAATAGCACCAATGATGCGTGTAACTGTTTGTAAAATATCTTGTCTTGTAAGGATAATGTCGGTATTCGTCAAATCATTACTTACTATCACATAGGCATAAATGCCTTGGCCTTTTACAGCATGCGGATAACCAACCACAGCACTTTCTATTACACCTGTATGCATATTTATTGCATTCTCTACTTCTGCGGTGCCAATGCGGTGTCCGCTTACATTCAATACATCATCTACGCGACCCGTAATGCGGTAATTACCTTCAGTATCTCTAAAGCAACCATCCCCAGTAAAATATAAATTTTCATAAGTAGAAAAATAATTCAAACGGCATCTTTCATGGTTGCCATAGGTAGTGCGCAAAATACTTGGCCATGGAAATTTAATGCATAAATTTCCGCTTACAGTTTGCGTAGGTAAAATGCCACTTGCAGCATCACTACCTTCTATTACATTGCCATTTTCGTCTACCATTATTGGTTGGATACCAGGCATTGGAAATGTTGCATAGCCAGGTTTGCTAGGAGTAATGCCTGCCATATTAGATATCATGCAAGCACCAGTTTCTGTTTGCCACCAAGTATCTACAATTGGGCATTCGTTTTTACCAATTTTTTCATTGTACCATTTCCAAGCTTCTTCATTAATTGGTTCTCCAACGGTTCCCAATTTTGTTAAGGTACTTAAATTTTTACCTACCAAAAAATCATCTCCAAATGCCATTAAACTTCTTATAGCCGTTGGCGCAGTGTACAGGATATTTACCTGATGCTTATCTACTATATCCCAAAATCTACCAGCATCTGGCCATGTTGGAATCCCTTCAAACATTAAGGTAGTTGCTCCAGCGCACAATGGTCCATATATAATATAACTATGCCCAGTTATCCAACCAATATCTGCCGTGCAGAAAAATATTTCGTTTGGTTGATATTGAAAAACATTGACAAATGTGTATGTTGCATACACCATATATCCACCACATGCATGCACAACGCCTTTAGGCTTGCCAGTACTACCACTTGTATATAAAATAAATAATGGGTCTTCTGCATGCATAATTTCTGCAGGACAAGCAGGATTGCCTTGTGTTTCTACTTTTTTAATTTCGTTTTCCCACCACACATCTCTTCCTTTTATCATACTTATAGGCATTCTATTATGTGTAAGTACTATTACTGTTTTTACAAATGGGCAAGCTATCAATGCATCATCTATTACATTTTTTAATGGAATTTCTTTGTTGCCTCTATGTGCTCCATCTTGTGTAATAATATATTCTGCTTTTGCATCTTGCAATCTGTCGGCAATACTTTGTGCACTAAACCCACCAAATATTACACTATGTATTGCACCAATTCTTGCGCAGGCTAGTACAGCAATGGCAAGCTCTGGCACCATACTCATGTAGATAATTACTCTATCGCCTTTTACAATACCATTGTTCTTGAGCACATTTGCAAATTGGCAAACTTTAAAATGTAATTCTTTATAAGTTAGCACACGATGATGGTCTTCTGGATCATTCGGTTCCCAAATTAATGCAGGTTTATTCCCATTTTTTTCTAAATGTCTATCCAAGCAATTTTCCGTAATATTTAATTGTGCATTTTTAAACCATTCTACTTTCGGTTCTTTAAAATTCCAATGCAATACATCTTTGTCTGGAGCTGTTTTCCATTGAAAGTGAGTAGCTACTTCGCCCCAAAATTCGGTTGGGTTTTCTACGCTTTTTTGATACACTTCACGATATTGCTCTATGGATTTTATTTGGTAAGGATAACTCATTATTGGATATTTATTTTCGTGAATATAATTTAAGTAAATGTTCCTTGTAAAGGTAGACGCGAAAGCAATTATAAAAAAATACTTTCTTCATTTTAAAAAAGCAAACACTATCTCATGCTATGCAATGAATCTAACTACAGGTCATTTTGTAAAAAATAATTTATGAAAATCAATTGAAATTTTTCAAACAGAATGTGAATCAAAATAACCTAATTATCTAATACCAATATATTTATGCAATTGCAAGCTTAATTGCCACTTCGGGTTTTGTTGTATATAACTTATGATACCATCTATCATGCTGTCTATCTTACTCCATTCAGGCTGTAAGTACAATTGGCAATTGCGAGGTACTAAAGCTGCATATTTTTCAGCCCATTCAAAATCACTTTTATTATAAACCACTATTTTTAATTCATTTGCTTTTTTGCAAACTTCCAATAATGGTTCTTTAAATTTTTTAGGGCTCAAGCATATCCAATCCCATTCTCCACTCAGCGGGCTACTACCACTAGTTTCAATATTAGTTGCAAATCCAGCATTTTTAAATGCATTTGTCAAAGCTGTAGTATCATGCATTAATGGTTCTCCACCTGTTATTACTACTAATCTTCCTTCAAATTGTTTCGCTTCATCCACAATCTCTTTTATGCTAAGTTTCGGATGCGCCTCTGCATCCCAACTTTCTTTTACATCGCACCAAACACAGCCTACATCACAGCCACCCAGCCTTACAAAATAAGCTGCATGCCCTTGATAGAATCCTTCGCCCTGAATGGTGTAAAAGGCTTCCATTACAGGCAAAGTTTGTTTGCTATTTTTATTGAAATTTTCTGTCAAAGCTGTAGAATAAATAGATGAAGCAATATTATTATTTTGCGCAAAGGTAATTACGCATTGGCAAACTTAGCGTTATTCATAAATTGCATTCTAGCTTTCAATGTGTTTTGCATCAATCCTGCAATTGTCATTAATCCTACTCCTCCTGGCACAGGTGTTATAGCACTTGCTTTATCTTTTACATTCTCAAAATCTACATCTCCTGTTAATTTATATCCGGATGATTTTTCAGGAGCTTCCATTCTATTAATGCCTACATCAATAATTATTGCACCATCTTTCACCATTTCTTTTTTAATAAAATGAGGGATACCTATAGCTGCTACTATAATATCTGCGCGCAGTAAATGCTCTTCAATGTTTTTTGTTTTACTATGGCAAATTGTTACGGTGCAATTTCCATATTTATTATTTCTGCTTAATAATACACTCATTGGCGTGCCTACAATATTACTTCTGCCTACTACTACAGCATGTTTTCCAATTGTTTCTATGCCAAAATATTCAAGCATTAGCATGATGCCGTATGGGGTAGCTGGCAAAAAACAGTCCTCACCAATATTCATATTCCCTATATTAATTGGATGAAAACCATCTACATCTTTGTTGGGATTTATTGCATTAATAATTGTAGATTCATTAATATGCTTTGGTAAAGGTAATTGCACAAGTATTCCATCAACTGCATCATTCGTATTTAATGTTATAATTTTTGCTATTACTTCAGCTTCCGTTACATCTGCATTATAAGTATACATGCTCGATTCAAATCCTAAAGCGGCACAAGTTTTTACTTTGTTGGCTACATAAGCCTGGCTAGCAGGATTTTCCCCAATAAGTATGGCAGCCAAATGCGGTACTTTTTGTTGCTTAGAAATTAATATTTGAACATCTTCTGCAATTTTTGTTTTAATGGCTGCAGATGCCAACTTTCCGTCTAATAAAAGCATACAGCAAATATATTATGAATTGATAATGAATTACAATGATTTTAAATGAAACGCTTTTTTTGTAAGATGCAAGGCAGAGCAATTGCTTGCACTACATCATTGTTAAACCAAAAAAATAACAAGTCTATACAAACAAAAAAGCTCCCAATTTCTTGAGAGCTTTTTGCGGATCGGACGGGACTCGAACCCGCGACCTCTGCCGTGACAGGGCAGCATTCTAACCAACTGAACTACCGATCCAAAAACTTGTAAGAACTATTTCACTTTTGTACCATGTACGGGATTCGAACCCGTATCACCACCGTGAAAGGGTGGTGTCCTAACCCTTAGACGAACACGGCATTTCCCTTAATTGGATTGCAAAGGTAGAAGTATTTTTTAATTTACCAAAAAATATGAAAAGAACTTTTAAAATATTTTTTTTAGCTAATTTTATTACTAGTCTTATTATTTTTTTTCAAGCATCATTAGTAGCATCTCATCTTGGAAAAGCAGCTAATGATTCGCAGCTAATACAAAACGATTTGCTTTGTTTAAATTTTGCTTAAAGAATGTTTCTGTCTTTTCTTTTTCACCACAAGACATTTTTGTTTGCATTCCATGTTTAAAAATTATTTTATTATCTGCAGTAAATTCAAACGCCCCACTTATAGTATTGCAATCAACATTAGCTTGATATCTTCCTTTTTCTACTCCTATTTTAAAAGTAGTTGTATTTAAATTATGTTCTGTAATTACTCCATTTTCTAACTGATGAATAATTCTATAGGTTCCTAAAATATCCTCTTTTGTAGCAGCTTTTTGTTGCAATAGTATTTCTGTTTTTTTTATTGGCCCTACCTTGCAAATGACCATCAATTTCTTTTTACCTTCTAATAAAGTAATTGTACTTGCTTTTGCCACATATTTGTTTGCCTTATGTAATATTTCAGCAATTCTATTCTCCTGCATTCCTGCAGTGCCAATACATGCTATTTTGGTAGATATTACCTTTCCAAATTCAATATTATCCTTACCAATACTATTTACTGCTGCATTTATTTGGTTGCATCCAATATTGATACGCCAGCTATTTTGTGATGGTAAAATTTCTATTTGGTTGGTTTTGCTTTTCAATTTACTGAATGCATTCCCTTTTGTGTTGATACTTTTAATTTCCCAAATTCCTTGCATGGCTATTAATGGATTTGCTCTTTTGCCAAAAGAAATTATTGGAAGCAATGCAGTTAATAGCAGAATGGAAATAAGTAGTCTCAATTTTATTTTTATTTAGAAGTGAAAATTACAACCAAGTTGCTATAGTTTTATATAATCTGTAAGCCTATTTGTAAGAAAATTGTTATGCCCTTTGCATTTTTAAATATTAATTGTATTTTTATGCATTATCAAATCAAAATAATAAGAAAGCATGAAAAAAATATTCATCCTACTTTGTTGTGTAATATCAATCTATTCTGCGCAAGCACAATTAGTTAAACTGCCAAAAGAAAATCAACAAATCGTAAATTCTACCAGAGATATACTATTGCAAAGAACCAAATTAGATGTAGCTGTAGTAAATAGAGCTTGCTACATGATGGAAAACTTTGAATTACAAAAAATTCAATTGCGTAAAAAATTGGCAGACAAACCTACAGAAATGGCAGATGCAATGGCAAAAATTTCTGTTCAAAAATTAAATAATTTAAAAGGAGTAATGCCTGCAGATCAATTTGCATTACTTACTGCTAAAGACATAGCATTCATCACACAATAATTTACATTCAATTACATTTATTGCAAATGTATTGCAAAACATTACGCTTTTGCATGTTTTATTGATATTATTAAGCCTTTGAATTTGCTTATTGGCTTGATTTTTGATAATTGAAATACCACTTACATAAATATTTTTACATTTTTACAACACGATGAGACAACTTAAGATAGCTACCCAGATAACCAATAGAGATAGTCAAGCAGTAGAGAAGTATCTGCAAGATATTAGCAAAATACCAATGATTATTCCAGAAGAAGAAACCATTCTAGCACAAAAAATTCGTACCGGAGATCAAGTAGCTTTAGAGAAATTAGTAAAAAGTAATTTGCGTTTTGTAGTGTCTGTAGCTAAGCAATACCAGCACCAAGGATTAAGCTTAAGTGATTTGATAAATGAAGGTAATCTTGGTTTGATTAAAGCTGCACAGCGTTTTGATGAAACCAAAGGGTTTAAATTTATTTCTTATGCAGTATGGTGGATTCGTCAAAGTATTTTGCAAGCTTTAGCAGAGCAAGGAAGATTAGTGCGTTTGCCTCAAAACAAAATTGGCACATATAATAAAGCCAATAAAGCCATGATGGCATTCGAGCAAGAGTATGAGCGCGAGCCTAGTCCGGAAGAATTGGCAGATATTTTGGATATGAGCGAAACCGAAATTAGTAATATTTTTAATAGCAACACCCGTCATACAAGCCTAGATGCGCCAGTGCACGAAGCAGAAGATGTAGCAATGGGAGATTTATTAGCTGGTAGCAACGATACAGATGATGGCGTAATTAAAGACAGCTTAAAAGAAGAAATTCGCAGAATATTAAAAAGCCTTAGCCCAAGAGAATACGAAATTGTAAATGCATATTTTGGCTTAGATGGCGAAAATGGTCCTACTATCGAACAAATTGGTCAGAAATACGATTTAACCAAAGAAAGAATTCGTCAGATAAAAGAAAGAGCAATCAAACGCTTACAAAAAGCAAGATACAGCAAAGCATTAAAAGCTTATCTTGGATAAAATAAAACAATGAAATACCCTGACTTTTCAGGGTATTTTTGTAAATAATAAAAATGAAAAAAAAGTTATTTAATATTCTTCCGCTTTGTTTAATTGTAGTTTTATTAAGCACATTAGTTTCTTGCGAAAAAGAATTGGTATTAAATCTACCTGCGTCTGCTAGCCAATTGGTAGTAGAAGGCGAAATAGAAAATGGGCAATTGCCACAAGTACTATTGACAAATAGTCTAGGGTTTTTCGACAAAATAAATTTATCCAATATCAAATTTGAAAAAGGTGCTACTATTACAGTTACAGATTTAAATACCAATTATTCTGTAAATCTAATACAGTTTGGTTTTCCGATTCCAAATGCTACAGATAGTATTTATTTTTATACTTTACCACCATTATCTATTTTTGATAGTATAAAAGGGCAAATAGGGCATAGGTATAAATTACAAATTTTAAATAAAGGAATTTTACACGAAGCGATTACATCCATACCTAATCAACAGTTGCCAGATAGTATGTGGGCAGAAAAAATACCGAATGATTCAGGTAGCAATATTCGTGTAAAATACCAAGACCCAGACACGTTAGGTAATTATACAAAATATAAAACCCAAGTACTGCGCCAATTTAAAAATGTTAATTTATCAGAAGATTACTTAACCTCCTTTAGTTCTACTTTTAATGATGCTTTAACTAATGGACAAACTTTACCATTTACTATTAACTTAGGATATAATAAAAATATCAACTTTAATGATACATCGCAAAGAAAATATTTTGAAATGCAAACTAAAGTGTATAAAGGCGATACGGTAAATATTAAATTTATGGGTATAGATTATGCCACATATCAATTTTGGGAAACATTAGAATATAGTAAAAATAGCACAGGGAACCCATTTGCATCACCTACCAAAGTGCAAGGCAATGTTAGCAATGCAATAGGTATTTGGGGTGGATATGGTTCTAAATTGATGAGTATTATTCTGCCTAAATAATTTTAGCAATTAATATTTATATTTGAACATTCAATAATAAAAAAAATAACATTTTATAATATGGAAAAAGTACATTGTTTAATAGTAGGAAGTGGACCAGCAGGTTATACTGCAGCAATTTATGCAGCTAGGGCAGGAATGAATCCGGTTTTGTACCAAGGTGTGCAACCTGGTGGGCAACTAACTATTACAACAGATGTAGAAAACTATCCAGGCTATCCAGATGGTATTATGGGGCCAGAAATGATGCAGCATTTTGAGAAGCAAGCAGCTAGAATGGGTGCCGATATTCGTTGGGGAACTGTATCTAAAATAGATACAACTGCAATGCCTTATAAAGTAGAGATTGATGAAGAAACTTGGATTGAAGCAGATGCAATTATTTTAAGTACTGGTGCAAGTGCTAAATGGTTAGGCATAGAAAGCGAAACTAGATTGAATGGCAGAGGTGTAAGTGCCTGTGCTGTATGCGATGGCTTTTTCTTTAAAAACAAACCTGTAGGAATTGTAGGTGCTGGCGATACTGCTTGCGAAGAAGCTTTATACTTAAGTAAAATATGTAGCGAAGTGCACATGGTAGTGCGCAAAGGCGATGGCGAAATGCGCGCAAGTTTGGTGATGCAAGAAAGAGTAAAGCAAAACGATAAAATTAAAATATATTGGAACAGCGAAACCGATGAAATACTTGGCGACGAAAAAGTAACAGGTGTAAGAATTAAAAATAATAAAACCAACACAACGCAAGATATTACATTAGATGCTTACTTTATTGCAATTGGCCATAAGCCTAATAGCGATTTGGTAAAAGGAGTAATAGATATGGATGAAACTGGTTATATTTCCACCATTCCTGGTACCAGTAAAACAAATATAGCAGGTATTTTTGCATGTGGCGATGTGCAAGATAAAAACTATCGTCAGGCTGTAACAGCAGCTGGTAGTGGTTGTATGGCTGCCTTAGATGCCGAAAGATATTTGAGTGCCAAAGAACATCATCCGGCTTAGATTTGTAAATAAAATTAGGAAAACATGTGGTATGTAAAATTGGTGAATGTAAAAATGCGCGCCAAAATTGGGGTGTATGCGCAAGAACAAATTTTAGGGAATGATTTTTTAATTAATGTTGCAATTGGCTCTGAAGGAGAAAAAATAATGCAATTGCAGCAAACTATAGATTACTGCATGTTATATGAAATTGTTGCAGCACAAATGCAAAAACCAACTCCATTGTTAGAGGAAGTAATTAGTAATATTGTGGAAATATTCGAAAAAGAATTGCCAAATAAAAAAGAAATTTATATTTCTATTCAAAAATTAAATCCTGCATTTGGTAAGGCAATTGCAGCTACAGAAGTGGTGTTTCAAAAACATTATTAAAGAACGGCTATAATTTCTTCCATCCTTATTCCTTGATGGCTTTCGTCGTAAATACATTCTCCATTTCTTAGGATAATTATTTGCGGGCTTTCGTGATGCACCTGCAACCTTTCTGCAATAGCCGCAGAAATATCTCTATGCTTTAGCAAATCTAGCAAATAGAATTTGGCATTATCGGGGAATGTACTTCTATCCAATCTGCCCAAAGCCATTACCGAAATACTGCAACGGGTAGAATGTTTTAAAATAACAATAGGTATTTGAAAACTCTCCAAACTAATACTATCTAATTGTTCGATAGTATTTAAAGCATGCCAACTCATGGGTATATTAGAATAAATTTACGATGCGCTCTATAATGTGTGTAGGGCAGCCGTATTTCTTTTTGGTAGCGCATGATGAGAATAGTATTGCACTCAATACAATTACACCTAATAATTTTGCTACTTTGTTATTTCTCATTATTAATTATTTAATTATTTGACCAAAGGTAGGTAATTTGTGCAATAATTAGAAGGTAGCTATTTGATTTGCAAAAGATTTGCAACAAGCTAAAATTCTGTATTTCAATGCTTTATTTTCTATTTGGATAATTATTACATATTTAAACCAAAACACTTGTGCTTTTATTAGCATTTATTAATCATAATTATGAAAAAAATACTTCTATTTGGCGCAGGAAAATCTTCCAGTTTCCTGATTAAATATCTAATTCAGCATGCCGCAGAAAATAATTGGGTTGTGCAAATTGTAGATCAAAATACAAAGCACATTCAAGATAAATACGGCGTAGTCAATCACCTACAATTATTTACTACAGATGTTTTTAATAATGCAGAAAGAGCCGAACTAATTCAACATGCAGAATTAGTTATTTCCTTACTGCCACCAAGTTTGCATATTGTGGTAGCTAAAGATTGTTTGCTATATGCAAAAAATTTAATTACAGCCAGCTATGTAAGCGATGAAATAAAAGCAATGGATGCAGAACTAAAAGAAAAGAAGGTATTATTTATGTGCGAAATGGGTTTAGACCCAGGTATAGACCACATGAGTGCCATGAAAATTATAGACGAGATAGCTAAAGAAAACGGAGAAATTTTTGAATTTAAAAGCCATTGCGGCGGATTAGTAGCACCAGAAAGCGATACCAATCCGTGGCATTACAAAATAAGTTGGAACCCACGCAATGTAATTACAGCGGGTGCTGCAGGGGCACATTTTTTATTAAATAAGCAAGAATACAAAATAGATTACCCGCAAATATTTAAAAATAATCAAACCATACAAGTAAATGGTATTGGGCAATTGGCCTATTATCCCAATAGAGATAGCCTTAGCTACCAAGCATTGTACGACTTAAAAAATGTAGATACTTTAGAAAGGACAACGCTGCGTTATCCGGCCTATTCTGCAGCTTGGCAATATATAATTGATATGGGGTTAACGAATGAAAAAGGTAAATTGTATGACACCGAAAATCTAACTTTCGAAGCTTGGCTGCAAGACGTATTGCAAACAAATAATGTAGCAGAAAAGTTAAATTCCATTTTTGGAAATGATGCAGTATCCCAAAAATTGTTTGATTATTTAGACCTAACTAGTAGGCAATTTATAAATATTGGTACTCAAAAAAGCAATGCAGATATTCTACAAAGTGTGATAGAGCAAAAGTGGAAAATGCAAGACACCGATAAAGATATGATAGTAATGCAGCACGAGTTTAAGTATCGAAAAGCAGGCAAAGCAACATATTTAAAAAGTACATTAATTGTAAAAGGCGAAGACAAAACATATACTGCCATGGCAAAAACAGTGGGCTTGCCAATGGCTATTTTGGCTAAATTAATTTTAACCGAAAAAGTAACAGCATTGTATGGCGTAAATATTCCTGTTATGCAAAAAGTGTATGCACCAGTGCTGCAAGAGTTAGTGGAACAAGGCATTATTTTTGAAGAAGAAATTGTATAAGTATGGAAGCACCTATTTTGCAAATAAATGATTTATCTATTTCGTTTCGGGTAGATGGGCAAGAAGTGGCTGCTGTAAACAGTGTAACTTTTGCAATACACAAATCAGAAATATTGGCAATAGTAGGAGAAAGCGGCAGTGGGAAGAGTGTGTGCAGTCTTTGTATCATGGGCCTATTACCTAAGCCTCCTGCAATTATAAAAAGTGGAGAAATTATTTTTGCAGGGAAACAAAACTTATTGAAAATTTCTGCCAAAGAGTTTGCAGGGCTAAGAGGCAATGATATCGCAATGATTTTTCAGGAACCAATGACTAGCCTAAATCCATTAATGAGTTGTGGCAAGCAAGTAGCAGAAGCCTTTATTTTACATAAAAATATTAGCTGGCAAGAAGCTAAGCAAAAAACAATTGCATTATTTAATGAAGTAAAAATTCCTAATCCAGAAGCCGCTTTTCATAAGTATCCGCACGAAATGAGTGGAGGGCAAAAGCAGCGGGTGATGATAGCTATGGCACTAAGTTGCGAGCCTAAATTATTAATTGCCGATGAACCAACTACAGCTTTAGACGTAACGGTACAAAAAGAAATTATAGAATTATTAAAAGAAATTCAACAACGCAGAGGCACAGCTATTATTTTTATTACACATGATTTAGCCATTGTAAAAAATATTGCAGATAGTGTAATAGTGATGTACAAAGGACAAATTGTAGAACAAGGCAGCACCAAAACTATTTTCGAAAATGCGCAACACAATTATACCAAAGCATTAATAGAATGCCGACCAACTATCACCCAACGAATGAAAACCCTGCCAACCATTAGCGATTATTTAATAGCAGATAATGAAAACATATTTTTGGCTAATGTAGAAACCAAAGAACAATTTTTAGAAAGACAGCAGTATATACAGCAGCAACCAATTATTTTAGCAATCAACAATGCTGCTGTAAAATATCCCACCAAGAAAAATATTTTTGGCAAAGCATTAGATTTTTTTACTGCTATGCAGCACATCAATCTGCAAGTGCACCAAGGCGAAACAATTGGTATAGTGGGGGAAAGCGGTTGTGGAAAAACTACCTTAGGCAAAGCCATTGTAAAATTAAACAAGCTAAGCCAAGGAGAAATTATTTACAATGGAAAAAACATTTTTACGCAATGGGATATTACCTATCATCAGCAAGTACAAATTATTTTTCAAGACCCTTATAGCAGCCTCAACCCACGCATGACCATTGGCAAAGCAATACAAGAACCGATGGAGGTGCATGGCATTGGTATTGAAAGAAAAAAAAATGTAGTAGCATTGCTACAAAAAGTAGGTTTATTGCCAGAACATTACGATAGATATCCGCATGAATTTAGTGGTGGGCAGCGCCAAAGAGTGTGTATAGCCAGGGCATTGGCCATGCAGCCCAAAGTAATTATTTGCGATGAAAGTGTAAGTGCTTTGGATGTAAGTGTGCAAGCCCAAGTACTTAATTTATTAAGTGCATTGCGCCATGAGTTTGGATTAACCTTGCTATTTATTAGCCACGATATGAATGTAATTCGGCATTTATCCGATAGAATTATTGTAATGCAAAATGGCGAGATTGTAGAAGAAGGAGATGCTTATACGCTATTTGCAGCTCCGCAGAACAACTACACCAAAATGTTGTTAGCGTCTGTTCCGCAGTAAACTATACAGTGTATGCTATTTTTTTTTAATTGTATACCATAGATACCATAAAATAGCATAGTACATCTATTGCTATTATTTCTTCTTTTTCTTATCTACAGGTTTGCCTTCTGGTGTTTCCATATCCTCTGGCATTATCAATTCTTTTTTTGTAGAGCCTTGTTGCACAGGCGCCAAGCCATCAGGTGTATTCGTAATCTGCACCGCATTTGGTACTATCAACCATTGTTTACCATTCCAGCGCAATCCATCATAAGTGCCATCGCTTACAAATGTATAGCGCTTTGCATTATCGCCAATTGTACTTTCTAAATGATCATAAATAATCATGCCTTGCTCATTATCCCAATTCAATGTTATATGGCTATCTTTTTGGTATTCTGCTATAAACCTGTTACATATTTTAGGTGTTTTGCTTACCATGCTTTGAAACATTGGCGCACCAAAAGACACTTCCCCATTATTATCTATGCGCATACATTCCACTATTTTTCTTTCGCTATTGGTATTGCTAGCGTTTAAACCTAGTAAAAAGTAAACAGTACCCGCTGCAGTTTGTTGCTCCAATACATTGTAATAAATGGCGCCAAACCATCTTGCATTGGTTAATATTGTATCTTCCATTTGCTTGGTTACTTGCGTGCTTACATCTATCAATGGATTTATTTTGCCATTAGGTAGTTGTATTACGCCGTAATATCTGCTCAAGCCTTCTGCGTTTATCATTTCCCATTGGTATATTCTAAAGGCTTTATTTTTGGGTTGCACAATAGCTATTTTTGTTTGCAAGGTATCAAAAGGGTAGCTAAAAGAATTTGGTTGTTTTAGCATGCCACGCATAATTTTAATAAATGCATTATTGCCCAATTCTCTTTTACTAATATCTGATGTGTAGTAAAGGCTATCTGCAAAGTACATCAAAGAGTCTTCGTACAACTGCATAGGATTGGTAATTGTTTTAGGGTCTTGCCAATGTATAGGCCTATTAGCCACATCTACTGGCGATGCTGGCATACTGATAGAATCTTGCGCAAATAATTTGCAAACCATCATTACCGCAAATAAGGATAAAACAAATCTTTTATTCATGCCTCAAATGTAATAAGTATTCAGCATTACAAAATTATTTTAACACCATTTTTAGAGTTGTAGGTTAATTACATTATTTTTTATTGGTAGCTGTTTCCCGCTATGCGCTGCTATCTTTTGCTCGTGCCTCACAAAAGGATATCCGCTACTATCGGGGCTAGGGCAGTGGCTAGGTAATTAAGGCTGATAATTTTATTTTAAAGAACCACTTTAGAATATTGAAGAGTAAAATAAATAACAGGAAGCTACAAATCAAAAAGTTGTTTTCTTTATATATGGCTAAAGCCTTTCAGCTATTAATTCTATTGCCCTTGGCTAAAGACGCATGGTCAATGTAAATTCTGCTTTGCAAGAAATGTGGTCTTAGACCACAACACATAACTGCAAAGGTCTTGAGACCTTGCAGAGTAGGAGCACAAAGTTCAAATTTAGCACTTATGCCACACTTGCGCAAAACCACTGTTGTGGTAGTTTTTTTTTCTTTTTTGTTTACAAAATTCTATATGGATATTGGTCTTCACAAATAGCTAATGATTTGAAATAATCAAAA
>CAIXQW010000290.1 GCA_903921675.1 uncultured bacterium
TCTACTTTTTTCGGTACTTTATGTAAATTTTATAAATTGATGGAATGAATATTGCTACATTTGTAAAAACAAAAAAAATAAAATTTAGATGAAAAAAATAATTGCAGTTTTATCATTTAGCATCTTCAGCATTTTTGCAAATGCACAATATGCTAATACAAAAATTCAAGTTGGGCAAAAAGCGCCAGCATTAGAATTTCCAAATCCAGATGGAACAGTTTTAAAATTGTCAGATATAAATGAAAAGAGAATTGTATTAATAGACTTTTGGGCAAGTTGGTGTGGACCATGCCGCATGGCTAGTCCTTCTGTTGTAAAAATGTACAATGACTATTCTAAAAAGAAATTTACAAATGCAAAAAAAGGATTTACAGTATTAAGCGTAAGTCTTGATAAAGATGCAGCTGCATGGAAAGCTGCAATAGAAGCAGATAAATTGGCTTGGCCTTATCACATGAGCGATTTAAAATATTGGAGTAGTGCAGCAGCAGCATTGTATGGTGTAGCATTTGTACCGCAATGTTTTTTGGTAGATGAAACAGGAATGATTATTGGCAAATACAACCATATTTCAGAAGCAGAAGTGGATTTGAAAAAATTATTAAAGAAATAAAAGTAAATTAATTTTATTCTTTGGCTAACAAAATAATTATTCTTACAGCACCATCTGGCAGCGGAAAAAGCAGTATTGCCAAGGGTTTGATGGCTGCAATGCCTAATTTACAATTTAGCGTTTCCGCAGCTACACGCCACCCGCGAGCCGGTGAAATAGAAGGTGTACATTACTACTTTATAAGTGTACAAGACTTTCAGCAAAAGATAGAATTGAATCAATTTGCAGAATGGGAAAAAGTATACGAAGGCAAATATTATGGCACTTTAAAATCTGAAATTCAATCTATTTGGAATGCTGGAAAAATACCATTGTTAGATATTGATGTAATTGGTGCTAAGAACATTAATAAAAATTACCCGATAGAAACTTGCAGTATTTTTATAGAAGTGCCAATTACAGAATTAAAAAAAAGACTAGAAGATAGGGGTTCAGAAACTACTGAAAGCTTGCAAGAAAGATTAGATAAAGCTGCACAAGAAGCAGAACATAAAAACTATTTTCATTATACGGTTATCAATGATAGTTTAAAAAGAGCTACAAAAGAAACTATTAAAATAGTGCAAGAGTTTTTGAATAAATAGTAGCTTTGCCCTTCATGGATCCAATAACCTTATTAATTGTAGTTATTAGCATATTACTTGTTGCCTTTTTTGCAGGTATAGAAATTGCATTTGTAAGCGCCAATAAACTAAATGTAGAGTTAAAGAAAAAACAAGGTTCTAAAGATGGCAAAGTAATAGCACGCTTCATGGAACATCCTGAAGATTTTATTGGTACAAGTTTAGTAGGTATCAATATTGCGCTAGTGGTGTACGAACAGTTTATGACAGAGCTAACAAAACCTCTGTTCGAAAAACTACCTGCCAATTTAAATAATCAATACATCCATTTAATGTTAGATACATTAATAGGTACTTTAGTAATTTTAATATTAGGAGAGTTTCTACCAAAAGCATTTTTTAAAAATAAAGCAGAGAAAATTTTATTTTTCTTTAGAGCACCCATTCAATTTTTTTATGCAATGCTTTACCCCATTGCAAAGTTTTTTGTAAATATTTCAGAATGGATTTTAAAATACATTTTTAATATTCAAATGAATGAAACGAAAGAAGTATTTAGCCGTATAGATTTAGAGCATTTTGTAAAGCAAATGAATACTGGTCATCAAGATGAAGTACAAACTAGTACCAACGATTTATTTGAAAATGCATTATACTTGACTAATGTAAAAGTAAGAGAGTGTTTAATACCGCGTAAAGAAATAGAAGCTGTAGAAGCAAAATCTACAGTAGAAGAAGTGCGTCAGAAATTTATTGAAACACGCCTATCTAAAATAATTGTTTACGAAAACGACATCGATAATATCATTGGATATTTGCATCATTTAGATTTTCATCGTCATCCAAAAACCATTAAAGAAATACTGCATACCATTGCCTTGGTGCCAGAAGCGATGAGTGCAGTAGATTTAATGAATTTATTTACAAAGCAACGCAAAAGTATAGCTTGGGTAGTAGATGAGTTTGGCGGTACAGCAGGCATTATTACTATGGAAGATGTGCTAGAAGAAATTTTTGGCGAAATAAGAGATGAGCATGATGTGGAAGAATTGATAGATAATCAAATAGCCGAAGACGAATTTATTTTTAGTGGCAGATTGGAGCTAGATTATTTAAATAAAAAATATGGATTTGATTTTAGCGATGAAGAAGCAGATACATTAAGTGGATACATCATTGCCAATCACGAAACTATTCCTGTGCAGAAAGATAAAATAATTGTAAGTAATTACGAGTTTGATATACTAAGCGTAACAGATACAAAAATAGAAACTGTAAAAATGCGTTGGTTGCACAAGGAGTTTAAAAACTAAAAAACATACATGAAAATTGCAGTAGTAGGTGTTACCGGATTGGTAGGCACCAAAATGTTAGAAATTTTACAAGAAAGAAATTTTCCAGTTACGCAATTAATACCTGTAGCTAGTGAAAAAAGTGTTGGAAAAAAAATACAATTTGCTGGCAAAGAATACAGCATTTATAGCATGCAAGATGCAATAGCAACCAAGCCACAAATAGCACTATTTAGTGCAGGTGGAAGCATAAGTTTAGAATGGGCTCCAAAGTTTGCACAAGTGGGCTGCACTGTAATAGATAATAGTAGTGCTTGGCGCATGAATGAAGGTAATAAACTAATTGTACCGGAAGTAAATGCTGCTGTATTATCTGCTACCGATAAAATAATAGCCAACCCTAATTGTAGCACCATACAAATGGTAGTGGCGTTAAAACCATTACATGATAAATACAAAATAAAGCGCGTAGTAGTAAGTACCTACCAAAGTGTTACAGGTAGTGGTGTAATGGCAGTAACCCAATTGCAAAACGAAAGAAAAGGAATTGATGGACCTATGGCTTATGCCTATAAAATAGACATGAATGCTATACCACAAATAGATGTGTTTACAGACAATGGCTATACCAAGGAAGAAATGAAAATGGTAAACGAAACTCGCAAAATAATGGGAGACAATAGCATAAAAGTTACAGCTACTACAGTGCGCATTCCAGTAATGGGTGGGCATAGCGAAAGTGTAAATATAGAAATGCAAAACGATTTTGATGTGCAAGAGGTAAAGCAATTGCTTGCTGCTTCTCCAGGTATTTGTGTGGTAGATGATATAGCTAACTTGCAATATCCAATGCCTAAAGATGCCCACGAAAAAGATGATGTATTTGTCGGCCGCATTCGCCGCGATGAAAGCCAAGCCAATACACTTAACTGCTGGATAGTAAGCGATAACCTGCGCAAAGGTGCTGCTACCAATGCTGTGCAAATTGCGGAATATCTAGTAGCCAATCATTTGGTATAAACTATAAAATAAGGTAAATTAAATAATAAAAGACAATAAACTCTTTTATTTATAACATTAGTCATTTTTGTTTAGCTGTATTGTCATAATATTGTCATATATGCAACAAGAGCAGCATGCATGGGGTATTTATAAATAACTTTACAGCAAAATTTAAAAAGAGAGAATGATGAAAAAATTTACATTAGTATGGTTATTTGCATTAGCAATTAATAGTATACAAGCACAACCTTGGATAAAAGATTCTTTGGTAATGGGTGCAGGACAAACAAATGATGTATTTTACCACCTCGGAACAGGACTTGTAAAAACAGAAAGTAATCAAAATTGGGTATTAGCTTTAAGCAATCAAGGAGGTCAAAAAGCAGGTATTTATACCAATACAAGAAATGGAATTATGTGTTTTAATCCGCATAAATCTGTTACGGATTGGGCTACTATTACTTTGGCAGATACTATTACTGCTAACAAACAATACAATCAAGATTCTTGTTGGTATTTAGGTGCACTTAATGCTTACGCAGATGGCACACCTTTTGATTATGGTTGGGGTTCTTATGTAGGTTCGCCTAGCCACAATGTGGTAGGAGATTCAATATATATTATCAGACAAGGAACTAACTATATCAAACTTAGGATAGATTCTTTAGGAGGATTTACAAAAAACTGGACAATTACTGTAGGTGCACTGGGCTTGCCTGTACCAGACCAAACACTAACATTTAGCCCAGCTACAAAATTTGCAAAAAGCAATTTTATATATTTAAATATAGTACAAGCAGGTCCGCCATATTATTTTGCAGTAGTAGACACAAGCCGCGAGCCAGCTAATAATACATGGGATTTTGTAGCTACTAAGTATACAAAACTATTAATTGCACCACCTGTTGCACAAAATTATACTGGTATTTTATGCAATGGCAAAGTGTTAAGCACGCAAGTAAACGGTGTACCAGTTGATGTTGCCGCTGCAAATTATGGCACAGCTGCATATACAAATACCATTAATAATATTGGAGCAGATTGGAAATTTTTTAATGGCACCGCTTACGAAATGGATGATACAACTAATAGTTATTTGATACAAAGCAATGATGGTTCTTATTATCAAATAAGATTCAGAGCTAATGCTTATGCAATAGGTACTACAATGATTCGTTTTGAAAAAAGAAAAGTTGGTTTCCCTACAGCTATTAATGAGGTAAATAACTTAGCAAGCAGCATTGGCATCTATCCTAATCCTACACAAAACGATGTAATGATTAGTATAGATGCTAAAGAAGCTACAACTGCACAATTACAAATTACCGATATGACTGGTAAAGTAGTATTTGCTAAAAATATGAATATTGCAAAAGGAACAAATGTGTGGAATATGCCTACTACAAACTTTGCAAATGGACATTATGTAATTGCATTGCGAGGAGAAAACTTAAAAGCATCGCAACAGTTTGTAAAACAATAATTAAATAAAAATTTGTTGGTAATTATTTTAATCAACA
>CAIXQW010000291.1 GCA_903921675.1 uncultured bacterium
AATGCTAAATTTTGAAAATACAGAACATGCCTTTGCTTATAGATCTAACGGTGAACTAAAGCAAGCAAATTTTTTATTCGCAAGTATGGGAAACGCTTTTGTAACAAATATTGGTGTAAAATTTACTAACTGGGCATTTAAAGTAGGATTGCCTATTAGTGGCTTAATAAAAAAGACATTATTCAAGCAATTTTGTGGTGGAGAGAATTTAATGGAAGCTGGTGATACAGCGGAAAAAATATACAAATATGGTGTTGGTGTAATTTTGGATTATGGTGTAGAGGGTAAAGAAACAGAAGCCCAATTTGAAGAAACAACAATTGGTTTTATTGAAGCTTTTCAATTTGCTAAAGGCAAAGAACATATCCCTTTTGTAAGTGTAAAAGTAACTGGCTTTGCAAGATTTGGTTTGTTAGAAAAAATAGATGCGAAACAATCTTTAAGCAACGATGAAAAAGTAGAATTAGAAAGTGTAAAACAAAGATTAATTAGAATATGTAATGCTGCAAAAGATAGTAATACCATGCTTTTAATAGATGCAGAAGAAACTTGGATCCAAGACCCTGTAGATGAATTAGCATTAGAAATGATGCAAATTTTCAATAAAGAAAAAGTGATTGTTTTTAATACTTATCAAATGTATAGACATGATAGGCTTGCATACATGCAAGAAAATTTAAAAAGTGCTAAACAGCATGGTTTTTTATTGGGAGCAAAATTAGTTAGAGGGGCTTATATGGAGAAAGAACGAATGAGAGCACAAGTATTAAATTATTTATCGCCAATACAAACAACTAAAGAAAATACAGATAAAGATTATAATGATGCGGTAAGATTATGTATGCAAGAAATTAATCATTGTGCATTATTTATTGGTACACACAATGAAGCGAGCTGTTTATTGGCGATAGAATTGATGATGAAAAATAATATTTTGTCCAATAGTAGTAACGTGTACTTTAGTCAATTATATGGCATGAGTGATAATATTTCTTTTAATTTAGCCTTTGAAAAATATAATGTTAGTAAATATTTGCCTTATGGTCCGGTGCATGATGTAATACCTTACCTGATGCGCAGGGCACAAGAAAATACAAGTGTAAAGGGGCAGACTGGTAGAGAGTTAGGATTAATCAGCAAGGAATTAAAAAGAAGAAAAATTAAGTAAATTAATTAGGGTTGCATTAATTATTAAAAAGTTACCAAGCAGGATTTATAGCATTCATTGGCACTGTAAATGCATAAGTACTCCAATGTAATGGATCTGTAAAATTATTTTCGCAATCATTTGTGCAATCATTGTACCCATTTAAACTATAAGTAATTAGCACTTTTTTATTAGCATCTACAAAACTTGGTTGCAGAATTGCGCCAATAGTATTTGGCGAAAAGCCAAGATATTGTTCAGGGATAGTAAATAATTTTCTTTCCCCATTAAAAGGCCCCCAAGGCTCTGCTGCATAATGACTATAAATATTTGTTCCCTTGCCGCAGCCAATACCTACATCCTGAGAAATGGCTACATAAGCTTTATTGCATCTTCTAATACTTGTAACTTGTGCATTATTAACTGTAGTAAAAATAAAATTAGATTTCGTAAAGTCATCTACCCAATTTACACCATCAAAATATTTCCAACTTTTGTGAGGGCTATCTAAACTATGCCTAGCAATAATAATTTTAGGGCTACCATTGATAGGTGATGGAATGTAGCCATATTCATAAGCATAACCATTCAATGAATCTGCTGCTGTAGCTAAGCCAAACTGGCAATTGGCAACTATTGCATTTGAAAAATGAGTGATGGAATCTGTAGTTAAATATTGTAAACTTGGATATGAAAATTTAGCAATATAGGATTGATGCATAGATAAATATCCCCATTCATTTTTTTTGCAATAAACAAAAATTGTATCTACAAAAAGATAAGCGCAAGTTGGCTGCAAACTTTCTGATCCGATATTTGGAATTAGGTTAGTATTTCCGCTATTTAAAGTGGTATAAATATTATTTTCTTGTATTACACCAGCATTTTGTACAGCAAAATTACAAGGTACTTTACCTGCTACTTTATCTGCTAAATGACTATTCCCAAATAGCCATAAAATTTTGCCATTAGGAAGTGCTAAAGAAAAGGCATTTTGCCCAGAAGAAAAGGTAGGATTAGCATTCCATTTCAAAAAAAATGCAGAGTCTGCTTTTGCTTTTGCATCAAATGGAATAATGACTGTATTATTTGGTTTACAACCCGCAAATAAATAGAACAATATTATTATGAGCAGAGTTAAGTTATTTACTACTTTCATTTAAATTTTATTAA
>CAIXQW010000292.1 GCA_903921675.1 uncultured bacterium
GTGTAACTGAAAATAAAGACATGTTTGATATGTCAATTTCAAACATTGACAAAGGAATTGATATTATGTTTAAATCACCAAACTCTCATTTAACAATGGAGTTTCAAGGAGGAGAAGCATTATTGGCATTTGATAAAATTAAATATGCTGTTGAAAAAGCTGAAAGAATTGCAAATGAATTAGGGAAAGGCTTGACAAAGGTTATTTGTACCAACCTTGCCATCGTAACAGAAGAAATATTAGAATATTGCAAAGAACATAAAATACTTATTTCAACTTCATTGGATGGACCGCAGTATGTTCATGATAATAATAGGCATAAACCTCATGCAAGCAGTTATGAATTAGCAGTTAAAGGAATTGAACTTTCAAGAAAAGTGCTTGGACACGACCAAGTTTCAGCCCTTATGACAACTACTAAACTTTCATTGGATTATCCAATTGAAATTGTAGATGAATATTTTAATTTAGGGTTTCAAGGAATATTTTTAAGAAATATCAGTCCTTATGGCTTCGCCCTAAGAACTGATAAGTCAAAATATGAAACTGATAAATTTCTATCATTTTATAAGAAAGCTCTTGATAGAATATTGGAGTATAATTTTAACGGTCATTATTTCACAGAAGATTTAGCCAGGATTTTTCTAACTAAAATATTAACTCCTTTTAATGTTGGTTTTGTTGATTTACAATCTCCGGCAGGTTTAATAAATGGTGTAATTGTTTTCAATTACGATGGTGCAGTTTACGCAACTGATGAAAGTAGAATGTTAGCAGAACAGAAAGATTTTACTTTCAAACTCGGAACATTAGATGATAAATACAACGATTTATTTTTTGGAAAGAAAGCACAAGAAATTTCTCAAATATGGGCAAATGAAGGCTTAACAGGTTGTTCAGAATGTGCCTTTCAACAATATTGTGGTGCTGACCCTGTTCACAATCACGCCACACAAGGTGACATGTATGGTCACAGACCCACAAGCGATTTTTGCCAAAAGAACATGGAAATTATCCGCTACCTTATTGAATTAATGGAAACCGATACAAGAATAAAAAAGATTTTTGAACGCTGGGCAAAAACCGCAACTCATTAGAATATGATATTAAGAACTAAAGGGAAACCTATAAATATAGAAACTCACGTGGTTGGAAAGGTTACACGAGACCCAAACCAATTAGACGAAAATACATTTCTATTAGCTGACGAAGAAATTACAGATTTACCTCAAAAAAACTTTATTGGCGTATTAACAAAACAAGAAGAATATAAAATCCATAATGGCGAAAAGGTTGTTTTTAAAATTCCTAACCTTGACCATTTAACGAACGGAGATATTGTTTCAGTTGGTAACGATGGAAATATTAATACACTTTACAGAGTAAATTCATTTCACAATACTTTATTAGCAACTGAAAGGTGCAACAGTAATTGTTTAATGTGTTCGCAACCTCCAAGGGATAAAAACGACATTCCGTTACATTATGAAATTCACAAAAAACTAATTCCTTTAATTCCTAAAGACTGTTTTGAATTAGGCATTTCAGGTGGTGAACCCACATTAATGGGCGACCTTTTTTTTGATTTACTTTCTCAAATAAAAACGGAATTACCAGAGACCGAAATTCACGTTTTGACAAATGGTCGTACCTTCGCTTGGAACCAAATGGCTGAAAGACTTGGTGAATTGGATTACAGACGATTAATGTTAGGCATTCCTATTTACGCAGACTATTATCAAGTTCACGACTACATTGTTCAAGCTGAAAATGCTTTCTATCAAACAATTTTAGGTTTACACAACCTTGCAAGATATAATCAAAGACTTGAAGTTAGAGTTGTTTTACATAAACAATCAATCCCACGTTTGACAAGACTTGCGAAATACATTTATAAAAATTTGCCTTTTGTTGAACACGTCACTTTTATGGGACTTGAATATGTTGGTTACACTCCGCACAACATTGACAAATTATGGATAGACCCTTACGACTATCAAGAAGAATTAGGGGAAGCCGTTGAATTTCTTGCAGGACAAGGTATGCATGTTTCTATTTACAATACTCCACTTTGTGTATTACCCGAAAGCCTTTGGAAGTTCGCAAGAAAATCAATATCAGACTGGAAAAACGACTATTTGCCGGAGTGTTCAAGTTGCTCTAAACTTGACGACTGTGGTGGACTATTTACATGGAACTTAAAAAAACACAGTGAACATATTCTACCGTTTACTGCATGACGAAAGAAGCACGAAGGCATAACAGCAGTTTTGCAAAAAAGCGGGTTCACTGGTTAATTGAGCATTCTACCTCGCATCAACTTTTGTGGTATATTGACAGTTTTATGCTCCGTAATTAGCTTCTTCACAAAGCCGAAAACCTTTATTGGCACGTTTAAAAGAAGCCATAGTGAACAAATAAAAAAGCCACAAAACGACAAATTGCATAGATCTTAAAAATATTATACAAAAAGTGGAGACTAGCACCTACTTTAAAAAACGGGGCGTAATCCGAAAAGCCAAATGAGTAGGAATAAAAAAAAATGAAATTTCAATTTACACTTATCACTCTATTAATGACAGGTTCTCTTATGCAAGTTTTTGGACAAGAACGGACTAATAGAGAAAAACTTAATTTTGACACAACATCGGGAACTATCTTAAAAGCAACTGGATGGGCTTACGACTCTTCGCTCGGAGAATGGATAGATTATGAAAACGTAATTTCAGATGACAAGGATTATAAGGTTAAATACAAATCGTTACAAGGAGCGTATATGATGTCGCATATAAGCCAAAACTTTCAAAAAGTGCAAACAAGAACAGTTACTTATAAAGGAACAACATATTATGTTCTGATTATAGACAAATGGAGCGGCAGATACGAATATCCTTCTATCCAACAAGATTGGTATGAATTTAAAGAAACTATTGGATACATTTATACCAAAGATGAGTATCAAAAATTATTGAATATCGAAACTCTTGTGGAACTTAAAACCAGATATGAGGTAAGTATTGGTTCGAAATATGAAAAATATGACGAAACAAAATTTCTTGATTTAATACAAACAGAACTGTCACAAGAGAAAAGTAAATACTCATCTAAATTTACATTTCCTATTATGAAATCAAAAGAAGGAGCAATTAGATTCTATTTACCTGACAGTTTCTCGACTTATTCAAAGTATGACTTTGAAAAGAAATATTTTGAGACAGATTTTGAGAACTTTTCAAAAATAATACTAAAATAACCAGCCACTAACAGCACCCAGCAAAAGTTTGGCGGTTCATTGCTTAAATGAAGCATTTTACTTCATATCAAGTTAAAAGGTGACAGACAGTTTACTTACCCGAAATTTTAATTTTTCAAAACTGCAAACCATTATACTACCCTTTTATCAGCATCCGGCACAGATTTAAAATGTATGCAAGAACTAGTAGTACAGCAAAACCATCAAAATAAATGCACAATTAAGCATAAAATAATTTTACTATACTATATTAATTTTACTACATTTGAAAAAATGTAAACACCGATTATTTTTATTGCATATTACTCTACAAATAGTGCATTAACCTAAACTTTGTATCGGTAATATCTAACTTAATGGTCACCCAAAACAACCGCATACCGTAACAAAACTGGAATAAAAAAAAATGAAAGTATTTACAAAAAAGAGAAGTTTCATTATCGTTGGATTGTGCTTGTTGCCATTACTATCCATACCTTTTTATGTAAAATATAAGGCACGACACAAAATATTCTCTAATGTTGAAAATTTAAAGAATAAAGAATTTGCTATTGTTTTAGGTGCAGCAATAAAAGATAATAATGAACCTGGAAACTATTTGAAATACCGATTAGATGATGCACTAACTTTATACAAATCTGGAAAAATAAAAAAAATATTGATTTCAGGAGATAATGGTAGAGATGCGCACGATGAAATTTCAGTGATGAATAACTATCTAGTTGAAAACGGAGCTCCTCAAGATATTATTTTTGGTGATTATGCTGGTTTTGATACTTATTCATCTATGGAAAGAGCAGACAAGGTATTTGAAATTAAAAATGCAATAATTGTTTCACAAGGCTTTCATTTGCAAAGAGCACTTTATATTGCAAGTAAAAAGGGAATTGACGCAACAGGCTATGCAAAAATCTTATCTTTGGGCAATCGAAAATATTTTTTAAGAGAGTATTTTGCCACAATTAAATCATTCTTTGACTGTATGATGAATAGAAAAGCAAAATATTATGGCAATAAAGAAAATACAGATGGAAAATCTAATATCAAAATAGAACAATTAAAATAAA
>CAIXQW010000293.1 GCA_903921675.1 uncultured bacterium
CTAATAGTTCTGTTGAAAGTTTTTTGTTTAGAGGTAGGTACATGTATTTTCAAATATAATAATTTTATTTTAATATAATTTCAAATTTATAATTATCTATTCAATAGGTGTATTTAAATGAAATAATTGAAATCCGTCTTTGAATCTAGCAAAAAATGTTTCTTCACCACATAAAAAAACACCCTGTTTACAGAGTGTCTTTATTAATGCATACAAGAAACCAATTTGTTTGAAATATGAATACCACCCAATACTAGTACTTTCCGTATTTTCTGATACCTATAAATACAAATAATAGTATGGTGTATCCTATAAAAAAATAAATGATGCTACCGATAAAGCCTAGTGGCAATAGTATAGCGATGATTAATAATTGAAAGCCTAAGCCGTAGCAAGATACCATACTCATCAACCAATTGGGCATTTGCTTTTCTTTGTAAGCATTACTGTCTAACAAATGAATTGTTTTATCAAAAAAACTATATAAAATATTAAAGATGGTATAGGTAATATGCACTGCCTGTTGGGTTTCTCCTGCAAGTGCTTTGGGCTCTTTATATTCAAATATTTTGCTAGTGGTATCGCCGCCAGCAAGTTTGTTGCGCAATATTACATAGTAGTAATTATACAAAGTGCCTTGCATTTGCATACACAACCATGCAAGCATGGTAAGGTACACAGATACCTTGCTTACCTGCATAATGGCAAGTAATACTAATAAATTTAAGAGTATATCAAATATGCTATCTAAATATCTACCTACATAAGAGGGTTTGTTGATGGCTCGCGATAGCTCGCCATCTGCAGCATCCAATACGGATTTTAGTAGCAAAAATATTCCTGCTAATACATAGTAGTGGTACAATATACATGCAATAGCAATGCAGCCACTAATGCCAAAAAGCATAGTTACTTGTATGGGTGTAATGGTAGTATGTTTTAAATAATTAACTATTATTTGCGCAGCGGGTCTGCCATAGTCAGATAAGTCAAAAAATTTATCTGCCTTGTTTAATTTGGACATTCATTTTATATTACGAAACTATCCGATAATATATTCGGATGCGTAAAACTAGTTTTTTTATTTGTAAGGTGTAAAATAACAACGTATGATAAAATTTATTCCTTCATCTAATAGCGCAAATTTTAGCCATTGGCATCATTCGCGTTCCATCTTTGTTGCACAGCAACAACAAATTTTGCATCTACATTTACATTCTGCCTAAACATGTAATGCAGATAGATACAATAGTAATACCTTTACATCATTGCGTTTAATTATTGCATCATGCAGGTATCCGAAACTAATTTAAATATTCAACAGGTGCTACCATACGATGGTACTGTAAATTATTATGGAAATATATTTACAGAAGCAGCAGCTAATTTTTATTTGGATTATTTATTGCATAGCATAGATTGGCAGCATGACCAAGCATTTATTTTTGGCAAGCTCATTACTACTAAACGCAAGGTGGCTTGGTATGGTTCAGACAATTTTTCTTATACTTATTCTAAAATTACGAAGCATGCCTTGCTTTGGACTCCAGAATTATTGGCGCTAAAACATATTGCAGAAATGCATAGTGGGCATACCTATAATTCTTGTTTACTTAACCTATACCACAATGGTGCAGAAGGGATGGCATGGCATAGCGATGACGAAAAAATGCTAGAGAAAAATGGTGCGATAGCATCGCTTAGTTTTGGTGCAGAGCGCAAATTTGCATTCAAGCATAAGCAAAGTAAGCAAACAGTTTCTTTGGCATTAGCACACGGTAGTTTGCTAGTAATGAAAGATACTACTCAAGCCAATTGGCTGCATTGTTTGCCACCAACTACCAAAACAAGTACACCTAGAGTGAATCTAACATTTAGAACAATAGTTGTGTAATTTAAATTAAAATAGTTGGCATTTTTTCTGGCTTGGCATATGCAAATCTATTTATTAATTGCGTGGTATAATAAGCATCTAAGCCAGCACAAGCTAATATATTTTGTGCGTGTAAGCTTACAAATCCATCGCTGCCTACTAATGTATCTGGCAGATAAATATTTTCTAAACTGCCTATCACCATAATGGTTCCATTTAGGTGGATGGGAAGAATTTCTTGCAATTGCAAGCCAATTTGTACCACTGCTTCTTGTACATAAGGCGCATGAAAATGTGGCTGATACAAAGGTGTAAAACCTACTTTGTCAAATTCGGATTCATTGGCATTGTACCTGGCAGAGGTTTGATGCGCCTTTGCAGCATAGGCATCGGAAACATAATTAAATGTATACTGCTTTGTACTTTTAATATTTGCTAAGGTATGGCGCTCTACAGTATCAGGCCTGCATATAAAACCATACAAAGCAGGATTGGCCCCAAGATGAATAATAGAATTAAAAATAGCTAAATTCGTTTGCCCACTTGCATCTTTGGTGCCAATCAAAACAGCTTGCCTAGCACCAGCTAAAGAGTTGATGAGTGCTGCTCTGTAGCGCGTATCCATGGCTAATATGTCTGTTTTATTTATTTCCATACAATACTTTTATTGGTTTATATTTTTTACAATTATCGTTTACTAATTTTATTGTGTGTAATAGTTTTTTGCAAACTACATTTAAATCTTAGCATATCTGGATTTCGTTTTTTACCATGTTTACTGCTTACGCCACTATGCACTCTTGTTCTCCATAGTTTAAAGCTACTATGCTTTAATTGATGCCGCATTAATTTTACCACATCCGCTTCTGCATATCCAAACTGAAAGAAAATAGCTTCAAATGGGGTGCGGTCTTCCCAAGCCATTTCTATAATTCTATTGGTATCTAATGCAGATAATGTTGGCATTGTTTTTTCCATATTGATGTAAAAGATATTTATTGCTTTTATTTACATTTTAATACTACTCATTCCACCATCTACATGCATTATTTGCCCAGTAATCCATGCGGCTTTATCCGATAATAAAAAGCTTGCCATATTCGCAATATCTATTGCTGTACCAATTTTTTTCAGTGGATGCCTTAATGCATTTGCTTCTTTTTTTGCATCGGTATTGATTAATGCTGCTGCTAACGGTGTATCTGTAAGCGATGGTGCAATACAATTT
The DNA here is from genome assembly GCA_903921675.1 of uncultured bacterium. Taxonomy (GTDB): domain Bacteria; phylum Bacteroidota; class Bacteroidia; order Chitinophagales; family Chitinophagaceae; genus CAIXQW01. Next base: position 3,102 of record CAIXQW010000293.1, read on the forward strand.
ACTCTAATATTTGGCGCATACTCTGCGGCTAAGGCTTTGCATAATCCTTCGATAGCACCTTTGCTACTAGCTACTTGTGTATGGAATGTAAATCCGTTTTGTACAGCTACGGTAGAAAAGAAAACAATAGCAGCTTGTGTAGATTTTTTTAAGCGTGGCAATACAGCCTGCAAGCATTGGATAGCACCAAGCACTTGCAATTGATAGTCTGCTGCAAAGTCTTGTGCCTTTATCCTTTCGAATGGTTTGAGATGAATGCTGCCTGGGCAATAAACAAAACCATCTAAAGTGTCTGGAAGAAAATCGAATGCAAATGAAGTAGTCATTACATCCAAATAATGATATTGTAGTAATGGGTTGGTAGTAGTAACCGCTGTTTTACAATAGGTAGCATACACTTGATGGCCTGCATTTGCTAAATCTTCTGCAAGTTGCTTGCCTATGCCACTAGAGCCTCCAATAATTAAATAATTTGCCATTGTATTATTTTTAATTTTGGTAAAGTTAGTAGTTGGCAATAATGATAGTTGGCTAAATGAGAATTGTTCTATTGATAGCTAATATATAGAAATGATAGTTGGAATTAGAAATACAAGTACAACCATATACCTTGGTGCAAAGCATGGTTTATTTTTAGCATGCTTACTATATTTTTTATTCGCATCAAAAAATAAACAGCAGAAGCACATTAAAAAATATTGCTTCTATTATTCAACATTGAAGGGCTATAATGGAAAAATGGCATCACTTCAGATGCCATTTGTAAATTTATTTCTTTTTTTTCTTTTTGTAATCGCCACGCTTCCATGCATTAATAAAATCCATCCAAGCCAAAGGACTAAAAATGTTTTGAGGTGGTCTGCCGCCAAGCCATGTAGCGCGCTGCCATTGCTGCTGTATATATATGCTTTGGTTTTCGCTACCATCTCTTGGTAATGTTTCTGCAAGAATGCGTAGAGTATTTGCTTCTGTATTTTTGCGTGCTATTTCTAATTGATCATCTGGGATATTCCAACTTTTAAATGCATAGTCAAACTCTTCGCGAGTAGGTGCGGGGCGTAAAATAGTTTCGGCATTGTAAAATGTATCTTGCGTCATTAATTGTATAATGCTATAGCGCGACTCTTTTAAACTAGTAGGAATGGTGTAAAACTTATTGCCATAGCCTTGCGCCATAAATTCTATACTATCGCCAGCATGCAGCAATAATGTAAATACACCCTGACTATTAGAAATGGTACCATCGTTTTTATTTATGACATTGATTACCACATAAGGTATGTAGCGCAGACTGTCCGCACTCATTACCACTCCAGATAGTTCTATCAGTTTGGCACTATTATTCAATTTCATTTGTGCGCGCGCGCCAAATGGAATACACAATACCAAAAAAGAAATGACATGTTTCAATCTATTCATACAAGGTTCAAAGATATCAATTAAACCGATTCTGCACACATAGTTTTATCTTTGCACAATTACATTTAACAATAGTTTACAATGATAACGCAAGAACAAGTAATGCATGCTTTAAGCCATGTGCAAGAGCCAGATTTGGGTAAAGACCTAGTAACGCTGAATATGATTAAAGATGTTAGCATCAATAATGATACAAAAGAAGTAGGTTTTACAGTGGTGTTAACTACTCCTGCCTGTCCTTTAAAAGATATGATTCGTGGCGCTTGCGAAAATGCAATTAAGCTGTTGGTAGATAAAGAAGCGGTGCCTATTGTAAAATTTACAGCTAATGTAAGTACCAATCGCAAGACTGGCGAAGGTGCATTGCCTGGAGTAAAAAACATAATAGCAGTAGCAAGCGGTAAAGGTGGTGTAGGTAAGAGCACTGTAAGTGTAAACCTTGCATTAAGCCTTGCCAAAACTGGGGCAAAAGTTGGCATCATGGATGCCGATATTTATGGGCCAAGTATTCCATTGATGTTGGGCATTCGCGCAGAAAGACCATATATGCAAGATGTAGATGGTAAAGGGATGATAGTACCTATTGAAGTAATGGGCATTAAAGCCATGAGTATTGGTTTGATGATAGATGAAAAGCAAGCAGTAGTATGGCGTGGGCCTATGGCTAGTAGCGCTATCAGGCAGTTTATTACAGATGTGCTTTGGGGAGAATTAGATTATTTAATACTAGATATGCCTCCTGGCACTGGCGATGTGCATTTAACCATGGCACAAACAATACCTATTACCGGGGCAGTAATTGTAACTACACCGCAAGAAGTAGCAATGGCAGATGCGAAAAAAGCAATCATGATGTTTGATAATTCGCAAATAAAAGTGCCTGTATTAGGGGTGGTAGAAAACATGGCTTACTTCTCACCAGCAGAATTGCCAGATAATAAATATTTTATTTTTGGAGAAGGTGGTGGTGCAAGATTGGCGGATCAATTTGAGTTGGCTTATCTAGGGCAAATACCAATAGTTATGAGCATTCGTGAAGGCGGCGATAAAGGCAAGCCGGTGGCAATGGGTGATGATGAAATAAGTAAACATGCTTTTGAAAAAGTAAGTAGCGAAGTAGCTAGAGTAGTGGCATTGCGCAATGCCAATTTGCCAATGACAAAAGTGGTAGAAGTATTGGTGTAATTGAAAAAAATCAGGATTATGGTGATAATAGGAATTGATTAGTAATTACTTATTAAAACAAAAATATATTTGCAATACTTGAGTTAGCCTACTATCTCAAAAATGAAAAGCAGAAAGAAAGAAGAAAATCATTAGCATATTTAATATCATACCATGACCAAAAAAGAATTAGTAGAACAAATTAAAGCCAAACAAAGTTTTTTGTGTGTTGGATTAGATACAGACATTACCAAAATACCACAACACTTATTAAAAGAAGAAGATCCAATTTTTGCTTTTAATAAAGGCATCATAGATGCTACCAAAGATTATTGTGTAAGCTATAAAATTAATACCGCTTTTTACGAAAGTATGGGTATTGCAGGTTGGCAGTCGTTTGTTAAAACCATTGCTTACATACCTAAAGATATTTTTATAATAGCAGATGCAAAGCGTGGCGATATAGGCAATACAAGCAGCCAATATGCAAAAGCATTTTTTGAAACGATGCCATGTCATGCGATAACTGTAGCACCATATATGGGCAGAGATAGTGTGCAACCATTTTTAGAATATAAAAATAATTGGACAATTGTATTGGGACTTACTAGCAACGAAGGCGCAAGAGATTTTCAATTAACCAAAATAGATAACCAATATTTGTATGAACAGGTATTGGGTACAGTAGCGCAATGGGGTACCGAAGAAAACTTAATGTTTGTAATTGGTGCAACACAAGCTATAGAATTGACTAATGTGCGCAAAATTTTACCAGATCATTTTTTATTAATACCAGGTGTAGGCGCACAAGGCGGTAGTTTAGAAGATGTCTATCGTTTTGGTAAAAATAAAGATGTGGGTTTACTAGTAAACGCTAGTAGAGCTGTTATTTATGCAGGCAGCGATGAAAACTTTGCCGCCGCCGCCGCATTAGTTGCAAAAGAATACCAAGCTCAAATGAAGGCGCTGATGAGTGCTTAAGAGTTGTGTTGAGGGTTTATTTAGGTTACAGTTTATTGCTGTTTAATATTTAAAATTGGATGGCATCAGCTTTATCCTTTATAGCTGCACATCATGTACAGGTTAAATTTTCTATTGATTTCTTTGTTTAAAATTGAAATACTTTCTTCATTTTTATTAACCTTAATACCTTAAATTTTATACCATAAATATTCTTCTAAAAATTTCTAGAAATTTATTAGAATACTTTTATATTTGTTATTGTATGACAGAGCAACTCTTTCAATTTATTTGGCAATACAAGCTATTTGATATTGCAGCAATACAGCATACAGTGCAAGGAGAGTCCATTACAATTTTATCTGTAGGAATATTAAATACAGACGAAGGACCAGACTTTACCAATGCAAAAATAAAAATAGGCAATACCATTTGGGCAGGAGATGTGGAGCTACATATTCATGCAAGTGATTGGATCAAACATCAACATCAAACCCAAGATAATTACCAAAAAATTATTCTACATGTTGTATTACATGCAGATGTAGCAATTCAAGATCACCTTGGTAATGCCATTGCAACGATAGAATTAAAAAATGCAATTCCGCCACAATTCATTGCGGCTTATGCCACGCTAATGCAAAATACCCAAGCTTTGGCTTGCCAAACGCAAATAAAAAATGTCAGAGAAATAATAGTACATCAACAATTGGATAGGGTATTGATAGAGCGATTGCAAATAAAAGCAGAACGAATTCAAGAATTATTAGCGCAAACCAATAACGATTGGAACGAAGTATTTTACATCAGCATTGCAAGAGCCTTTGGCAGCAATGTAAATGCAGAAACTTTTCAAGCTTTGGCTACCCGCATTCCATTGCGTATATTAGCAAAGCATAAAAATAATGTCACGCAATTAGAAGCCATGCTATTTGGTGTAGCAGGTTTGCTGCCACAGCAATCTAATGATGCATACATTAAGCTACTCATCCAAGAATTTCAATTGCTAAAAACTAAGTTTAGCCTTGTGCCTATGGATGCCGCAAGGTTTAAGTTTTTGCGCATGCGACCAGCCAATTTTCCAAGTATACGTATTGCGCAACTAGCTTCACTTATTCATCAAGCATCAGCCTTGATGAGCAAAGTATTGGCTGCAAGTAGCGATTTGCAAAAATTAGAAAAATTATTTGATGCACAAGTCTCTACCTTTTGGCAGCAGCATTATACATTTGCAGAGGAAACCCACGAGCAGCAAACAAAATCTTTAGGTAAAGCCAGTATACATGGCATCATCATCAATACAGTTTGCCCAGTATTATATCAATATGGCAAATATATTGGCGAGCAAAAATATTGCGAGCAAGCCATCAACCTATTGCAACAATTACCTGCCGAAAAAAATAAGTTTATTACTGTATTTGAACAAGTAGGATATACCCCAAAGAATGCCTTCCAAAGCCAAGCAATGCTGCAGCAGTTTCAATTTTATTGTGCACCAAAAAAATGTTTGCAGTGCAGTATTGGGTTTGGACTTCTTAAGAAAGGGGAGAAGTAGAAGTGGGGGTTAGTAGGTTGTTTTTGTATACAGTTTATTTTGTATACAGTTTATTTTGTTTACAGTTATTTTAGTTCAAGGTTTAATGTTTAAGGTTGGATAGGCGTTTGCTTTTTACCTAAATCGTTGAGCAAAATTTACGAAGTAAATTAACTCTTAATCTCTACACTTCTTTGTTTTTAAAAGTTTACTCAATCGTGCCAAACTAAATTTTCAATAATCAATATTCAATTCTCAATTTTCAACTTTCAATTCTCAATTTATTATTTCTTTTAAACAAAAATAAATACATTTACACTATGAGTATTTTTCGTACCAAGTCTATTGCATCTTTACAAGGCGACGACAGCGCACATGGTAAGGGATTGCACAGAGTGCTAACAATGCGCGACCTCACTTTTTTTGGTATAGCAGCCATTATTGGAGCTGGTAGTTTTAGTAGCCTTGGAGAGGCTTGCTACAGAGGCGGCCCAGGTGTAGTGTATTTATTTATTATTTGTGGCATTGCTTGCGCATTTACTGCATTTTGTTATGCAGAATTTGCTACTCGTATTCCAGTAGCAGGCAGTGCCTATACCTATGCTTATGCCAGCTTTGGCGAGTTATTGGCATGGATAATTGGTTGGGCTCTTATTATGGAGTATAGCATTGGTAATATTTATGTAGCCTTTAGTTGGAGCGATTATTTTACAGGATTTCTGCATAAAATAAATATACATATTCCAGCATATTTTACTTGCAGTTATAAGGAAGCAAAGGATTTAGCCACTGCATTTGCAGGCGATGGAACAATGAAGTTAAACACAACCCAAAAAGAAGTGTTACAAGCATGGAATACTGCACCACTATTGGCAGGTGTAAAAATGATAGCAGATATTCCTGCGTTTTGTATTAATATTTTTATAACTTATTTGGTGTACAAAGGCGTAAAAGAAAGTAAGAATTTTAGCAATGTAATGGTGATACTTAAATTGGCTGTGGTGTTACTGGTAATAATTGTTGGTGCTACCTATATCAATCCAGAAAATTGGATGCCTGCAAATGATGCAGGAGTGCATAGTTTTATGCCAAACGGTTTTGGTGGTGTAATGATGGCAGTAAGCGGCGTATTTTTTGCCTATATTGGTTTTGATGCAGTTAGTGTATTGGCAGAAGAAAGTAAAAATCCACAACGCGATTTACCTCGTGGGATGATTTATAGTTTGGTGATATGTACTGTGGTATACATATTGCTTGCATTGGTTTTAACAGGTGTTGTTAATTATCGCGAGTTTGAGGGAGTAGGCGACCCTCTTGCAAAAATATTTGAAGTAAAAAATGTAGGCTGGATGCAAATGTTGGTGAGCATTTGTGCAGTAGTAGCCATGACAAGTGTATTATTAGTTTTTCAGATGGGGCAGCCTCGCATTTGGATGAGCATGAGTAGAGATGGACTATTACCACATGTGTTTCAAAAAATACATGGCAAGAATCAAACACCTAGTTTTAGTACTATTGTTACTGGTGCGATAGTTGGCATTCCATTGTTTTTTGTAGATAAAACTTTTGTATTAGACTTTACAAGCATAGGTACTTTGTTTGCCTTTGTATTGGTATGTGGAGGCGTATTATTATTGCCTCCAAGGCCAAAAGAAAAAGGAAAATTTCATTTGCCATTTATTCCATCGCGAATTATTTTTCCTGCAATATTAGCAATTGCTGTTGCCGTATTATTATGGAAAGCACCAAGTTATTTTTCGGATGTGTTGGTATGGAATGGCGAGCATGCATGCTATAATTTATCCTCATTTATTTTATGGATTGTTTTAATAGCATTAATGATAGCAGGTTTCTTTAAGAATTTTTCTTTGATCCCATTATTAGGATTATCTACATGTTTGTACTTACTTACAGGCATGACACCAAACAATTGGTTGTGGTTTGGTATATGGTTTGGAATAGGATTAGCAGTATACTTTGCATATGGCTACCATCATAGCAGATTACATAATAGGCATCATCCTATTTTACATTTACCAAAAGATTAAATTCTAATCATTTCAAAGCTTTCATCTTCTCGCAATTTTAGAATTCTGCTTTGTGCTACAATGCGATTATCGTTTTGTCTATACTGCACAACATAGTCTGCTGCATTGATTATTTCTTCTGTAATTTCTGAAAATAGGCTAGGTGTTGGCGCTCCACTAATATTGGCGCTAGTGCTAATGATACTTTTTCTAAATCTTTTTAATAGTGCGTAACAAAATTCTTCTTTACATACTCTAAATGCCATGCTACCATCATGTGCAATTGCATTATCTGCTACTAATAATGCATTCGGATAAATTACGGTAGTAGGCTTATCGGCATAGGGCGCCAAAAGCTCATCTATATTTGGCGGCGGAGCAGCTACATAATGCATTAGGTTAAAAGTATCAGGCAGTAAGGCTATCATACTTTTAGCTTCTACTCTTTTTTTGATTGTATATATTTTTGCTACAGCTTCTTCGTTAGTAGCATCACAACCCAAGCCCCATACAGTGTCTGTAGGATAAAGTATTACGCCGCCTTGCTGCAATACATCTATACAACGTTTAATATCTTGCTCTAATAAATTTGTCATGGTTAAAAATTGAGGCAAAGGCTAGAGGTAAAAACTGCACAAGATGGGATATAAATTTGCCCAATTGTTTTTAAATAAGAATTAGCAAATACAAATTTTGGTTCTATTCTAAACATAGCATTTTTACGAATAGTATAATCGTAATTGATAGATGCACATAGTGGATTGTTTAGCAAATAGGTATTGGTAGTCATAAAAATATAATGGGTGTCATTAAAATATTCTCCTCTTACTGTAATACTATGGTTGCGATTGAATTTTCGTTGCAATTGTAGGGAGGAAGTAAACCAAGATTGCTTGCCAAAATCAGAATTATCTCTACCAAAATCTATCACCGCTGCAATTTTTGTATTTGTATGCAAAGTATATTCTACATAAAAATCATTATAAAATCTTTTTAGGTTATCTATTTTATTTCCAATTTTTCCATAAAAATTGCTGTAATTGATTTTTAGTTTAGCATTTGGCGTATAGGTATATTGAAAACCAATGCTTGGTTCGTTTTGTAATGTTTTATAGATATTTTGCCAACCATTTAATACTAAAAATGCAAGGTAATTTTTTTCGTTTTTAGATGTGTAAGCTATTCTTGCACCTGTTTCGTAATAAGGGCTATTATCTGCCATTAAGCTTCTGGTAAGTGTTAGGTTTTCTGTGCCAATTGCTGTTTCGTAACCAATATGGCTAGGCAAAACTCCTGCATCCAACCACAAATTTCTTTTGTTAGATAATTTTACTCCTGCATTAGCTTCATAAATAAATTTAGCTACAATTGGCTCTGCTGCAAGATTAGCTGCTGCATAAGAGCCCATCATCATACCAAGATTTGCACGAATACCATCTTGCTCAAACTTTGCTTTTAATAATCCAAGATTGATGTTCACTTCGTTTTGCCTATTGTGATTATAGGTAAATGGAAATTGGCTTGTATTATTTTTTAATAAACTACTCGTGTTATAAGCATAATAAGTTTCTAAATATCCAGAAAAATCAAAAGTATATTTGGATTGAGAAAAGCTATTGCTGCTATGCAGCATAATTAGTATAAAAATAATGCTTCTCATTTTTTGCAATGTTTTTTTAGAATTTTACAAATATATTACAATCTATATTTTTTATTGGTTTAAATTTAAGGAATATGCATACTATGGGCAGGGAAGTGGCTTCTATTCCTTTAAGTATAAATATGCATTTAAAAAGCGACTATAGTAGAATTAGTAAGTTTAGGACAAGTGTTTTAACTTGTATAAAAAAACATAAATTTGCGTTTTAAATAAATTATGGAATTAAAAGAATTAATACAAGCTGCATTTGCCAATCGCGAATTGCTAAAAGATAGTACATACAGCAATGCTGTAAAAGAATTAGTAGAAAAAGTAGACAAAGGTGTTTTACGCACTGCCGAACCTATAGATGGTATGTGGCAAGTGAATGAATGGGTGAAGCAAGGCATCTTATTATATTTTGGTGTAATGCCAATGCAAATTATGCAAGAAGGGCCAGAGCAGTATTACGATAAAATTCCATTAAAAAAAGGTATGGAAGAATTGGGCATTAGAACTGTGCCTGGTAGCATTATTCGCCACGGCGCTTATGTAAGCAAAGGAGTGATTTGTATGCCAAGCTTTATTAATATTGGTGCTTATGTAGACGAAGGTACAATGGTTGATACTTGGGCTACTGTAGGTAGCTGTGCACAAATAGGTAAGCATGTGCACTTGAGTGGTGGTGTAGGTATTGGAGGCGTATTAGAGCCTTTGCAAGCAAGCCCAGTAATTATAGAAGACAATGCATTTATAGGTAGCCGCTGTATTGTAGTAGAAGGGGTGATTGTAGAAAAAGAAGCTGTGCTTGGTGCCAATGTAGTACTTACACAGAGTACAAAAATAATTGATGTTAGTGGCCCAAAACCAATGGAATACAAAGGTAGAGTACCTGCCAGAAGCGTTGTAATTCCTGGTAGCTATACCAAACAATTTAATGCTGGAGAATACCAAGTGAATTGTGCATTAATCATAGGTCAGCGCAAAGAAAGTACAGATACCAAAACTAGTTTGAATGATGCATTAAGAGATTTTGGTGTTAGTGTTTAAATTTATTCTTCATTCCATTTATTTAAAAAAATATAGCAAGTGCAGCAGAATAAATTAATACCGATTATTTTATTTATAGTTGCATGTGGTCTTACATGGTTTTTGTTTGGTGATATTTTCATTCATCCTAATCATTACATGATGGTGGGAAGTGGAGATGGATTGAAAATATATTTTGACGCAGTATGGCAAGCAAGGTGGGGTAGTGGGTTCTATTTTGATGGCATGAACTATCCTTATCAAGAAGTGTTGCCAATGACTGGTGGTCAGGCTTTTTTGGGATGTTTTTTTTCATTTATTGAACAAAATATTTTCCCAATCCATCATTATACCATTGGTATATGTAATGCTTTATCTCTTTATTTATTGCCAATTGGTGTAGTCGTTAGTTATAAACTATTAAATCGGTTAAATTTACGTCCTTATATAAGTGCTTTTGGAGCATTGTTATTTATTTATTTCTCGCCTATTATTACAAGAGTAAGTTGTGGGCACATTAATCTGGGTTATCCAATTTTAGTACCTGTTATTTTATTGTGGTGTTTAAATATTTATACTGGCAAGAAGCCATTTTTATTTACATTTTTATTGTTTGTATTATTCTTAATAATTGGCTTTAATAATAGCTACTATGTAGTGGTAGGTGCAGGATTTGTGTTTTTAGCAGGATGTGTTTTCTTATTAAAAAAGCAAAAAATAGCATGGAATTATTTAGTAGCAAGTGGTTCTGCTACTAGCATATTATTTGTATTGCTAAAGTATTTAGAAAACGTAAAAGACCGCGTGATAAGTCCATGGGGTTTTGAATATTATGTATCTGGTTTGCAAGCATTATTTGTGCCGCAGGTAGGCGAAACAAGCAGATGGGTAAAGCCACATTTTTTTTCTTATAAAGTAGAGCAAGAATCGTTTATTTATATTGGCTTTTTAGCTGCGCCAATTATTATTTTCAGTTTTATTTATTATTTAATAAATAGAAAAAAGAGAGATATTGAAATTATTAAACACAATTTTGTAATTCCATTTCTTGTAAGTGCCATTATAATTTTTACTGTAGCTAGTGGTTTGTTTTTTCAAGGGCATTATGCATGGATAGAAGCGCATTTCCCTTTCTTATTACAATTTAGAACAAGTGGCAGATTGGCATGGCCAATGTTTTATATGGGATTGTTAGTTACCTTATATTGCTGTCAATGGATATATATAACTTGGATACAATATTGGAAAAAACCTATTCGCATTTTTGTAATTATTGCAGTAGCTGGTTTGTGGATTAAAGAAAGTGGTGAATTATTGGAAAGGTATGTATACAATAGTAAAATTTATAGAGTAGGAAATGAATTTGGTGCAAATGAAATGAATAGAATCCAATGGAAATGTAATATTCCTGCAGATAGTTTTCAAGCAATTTATTTGCTGCCTGTAACAGAGCAATGGACAGATAAAGTTTATTTTCCAAACAACACGGCTTCTTTACTATATGGTATGAAGTATGCCTATCATTTGCATTTACCTTTGATAAATGCCATGCTTAGCAGAATGAGTTATGGGCAAACTCTGGAGGCTGTTCAATTTTGCAGCAGTCCTTATATTTATCGCGATTTATTAGATAAACTACCCAATAAAAAACCAATTGTAATAGTAACAGACCATCATACACCATTAAGTGTTGGCGAACAATATATTGTAGCTCAAAGTAAATTATTATTTACGCAAGATGATTATATTGATGTGTATGCCTATTATCCACATCAACCATTAGATACCTTGCAAAAGGCATTTGCCGATGTGCAACAAGCTGCATCTTTATCCACTGCTTATCAGTATTATAATTTTGAGAATGGTAATAGTAAACTTACACCATTTGGCAATGCTTGTATTTTTCAAAAAAGTATCAATGATAGTCTATTGTTGTTTACAACCAATTTCCAAAATTTTGATACATCACAAAATATTATACTTTCTTTTTGGACAAAATCTACCAATCAAAAAGCAAATAATGCTGTGGTGAAAATAGTATTACGAAATAAAAACGGTATTGAATATTTGAACACACAATACAATGTAAGCGAGCAAAAAGAAGTATATAAAGGTTGGATAATGGGTAAAATAAATTTGGGGAAAATAAAAAAGGATAATACTATAGAAGTAAGAGGCTATAGCGAAAATTCTTTTTTCGATTCTTTTTTAATGCAATATGAAAATAAAAATGTTGGTTGGCAGATAAATGATAGTATTGTTTTTTATAATAATTATTGGATAACAAAAACTTGGTAGTATTCGCAATAAGCCATCTTAATCTCTTTCCTCTTCTTCTTTCTTTTCTTCTTTTTTATCTGCAGCGCTAATAGTGAATTTTACTTCTTTGCTATTGCCATTGCTTAGTTTTATTCGTGCAAAATAATTTCCTGCTTTTAAATAATTTTCACCATCATCGCCTTTGTAAGTATTAACTACTTTGTTGGCTGTAGCATGGTAGTCAAAAGTATTAAAGCCATATACTGCTTTTTGTGCAGAAGTGTAAATCATTTCTTTTTTTGCATTCAAAATTTCTAAAGTATAAGCACCTGCAGTTTTTGTAAAAAATGTAATAGGTATAGTTGCTTGATTGGGTTTAGCATATACAGCCCATGCACTTCCCCAATTGGTTTGTTCTTTTATTTTAGCAATTGGTAAAATATGAAATTGTAATTGCTGCATGCTATCCACCAATTGTATATTATTTAAAGAAGAAATATAAATGCTTCTGCCATGCGTACCTAATACGATATCATTTTCCCTTTCTTGGATAGCTATATCATGAATAGCTACACGAGGTAATGCACCGCGCCATGCCATAAAACTAGCGCCGTTATTGGTACTTACATACAAGCCATTATCTGTACCTACATAAATAATATTTTCTTTTTTAGGGTCTTCTCTTATTACATTTATTGGCTCTACAGGTAGGTTGCTATTAATCGCTTTCCATGTTTTACCATAGTTATCGCTTACAAATAAATAGGCGCCAAAATCGTCATTTCTATAACCATTTAGTGCTGCATACACTCTTTCTTTTTTGTGTTTGCTAGCAATTATTCTGCTTACCCAAAGTTGTTTGTTATTAATATTTATTTTTTGAAAACTATTACCTACATCATTACTCATCCATATATTACCATCGTCTGTACCGCAATAAATTAAACCAAATTGCATAGGGCTTTCGCTAATAGAAGTGATGGTGCCATAAGGTACATTTCCTTTGTTAGTTGAAGCAGTTAAATCTTCACTCAGCTTTTGCATATCTGCTCCTTTGTTCATGCTTCTATGAAAGCAATTGCTACCCATGTATAAAATATCTTGGTTATGTATGCTAAGTGCTATAGGCGTTTGCCAATTGTAGCGCAAAGGTTTTTGGCCAATATCAAAACTTGGATGAATAGATAAATTATCTCCATTCGAGTTTCTATTACTTCTGCTATAAAATCCAAATTGATAACCTGTGTAAACCGTTTCATTGTTGCGAGTATCTACTTGCACTTGCATACCATCTCCGCCACCAATTTCTTTATAAGCATATTGCCCTTGTTGATGCCATGCGTCATTGTCTTCGTAAGTGCTTGGCCCAACCCATGTGCCATTATCTTGCAAGCCACCATATACATTATAAGGCTTCGCATCATCTACCGCTATTGCATAAAATTGTCCAACAGCAGGGTTGTTTCCTTTATACCATTTTTCACCATCATCATAGCTAATATTGATGCCACCATCATTGCCAAGCACTAAATGCTTTGGGCTATTAGGGTTTATCCAAACTCTATGATGATCTGCATGGCAATTATCTTTTACTATTTCTTTAAATGTTTTTCCAGCATCATTTGTTTTTAATACAGTGTAACCAGCTACATACACTTCGTTATCATTTGTAGGATGCACAGCTATTGTTCCAAAATAATAGCCATAAGTAAAGTACAGCCCTTCTAGCACTTTTTCATGCGTTTTTTTCCAGGTATTTCCACCATCATTGCTTTTATACAACTCTGCTCCAATTACTGGTGTTTGAAACAATGCAGCGTCTCCATCACTCAATATCCAATTGGCTACATCTGCTACTTGGTATTTTTTATTTTTAATATCCTCTTTTACACTTTTGGCAGTATACTTTTCGTCGTATCCATTTGTTCTTAAAAAATCTTCAAGCTTTTTATCTTCTACCTGCGTAAAAGTTTCTGTATTCATTTCTTTTATTTGCAATGCAGTAATATTATTTTTTTTCAATTTATCTTCTGCTTGCCTATTCTGATTGTCTAATAATGCATACCAAATATTTGGTTTGCCAGCGCATTGTGCAATACCAATTCTGCCTACACCTTTATTTTTTGGAAAGCCACTATTGCTTCCTGTAATGCACTGCCAATTTTCTCCTGCATCCGTACTTTTATAAATTGCACTTTCTTCGCCTTGTCCATCAAATTGCCAAGCTTTGCGGCTGCGCTGCCATGTGCAGGCATACAACGTATTAGGGTTTTGTACATCCATTTGTAAGTCTATCACTCCAGCTGCATTTACTTGGTGGTTATCTGTATAGTTTAGTAAAGAAGTTTTATTCCAATGTTGCCCACCATCTGTAGTTTTAAAAATTCCTTTACTAGCTTTGTCATCTGTGTATAATGCGCCAATGCTAGCTACATATACAGTGTTTTTATATGTAGGATGCAATATAATTCTACTGATGTGTTGTGTTTCTGTCAAACCAATATGCTGCCAATTTTTACCACCATCTATACTTTTATAAACTCCTGTGCCAGCATAACTACTGCGGCTGCTATTGCATTCTCCTGTGCCAACCCAAATGATATTTTCCTTCCAGTTTACTGCTATATCACCAATCGTAATGCTAGCTTCTTTGTCGAATATTGGTGTAAAGCTCATGCCATTATTTGTAGTATGCCACACACCACCACTTGCATAGGCCACATACATTTCTGTAGTATTATTTGGATTTACTTCCACATCAGTAACTCTACCACTCATGATAGTTGGTCCTACATTTCTAAAATGTATGCTATTCAATACAGTGTCGGACTGCACTATTTTTTCAAAACTTATTATTCTGTCTTGCGCAGTAGATTGTGCAAAACCTAAGGTGATGCTAAAACAGAAAATGGTAAGTAGGTTTATGCGAATTATCATTGCTATAAATTATATTTGCTAAAATATCAAATACATTTGAAAGCACCATTCTTTTTTATCATTTTCATCTTGTCTATTATTGGTTTTGTACCTACAAATCATTTGTATGCACAAGCAAAAAAGAAACCTGTAAAAAAAGCTACCAAGCAAATCAATCGTATGGTATTAGAAATGTCGAGGCCAGATAGTGTGGTGCCCTATATGATAACTGCAGAAGGCGATACAATCAATAGAACAGACGAGTTTAATTTAAAGCAAGGAGTGTGGGTAGAAAGAACCGAAGAAAGATTTGGAGAACCAGCATTTACAAAAATTGGCAATTATAAAGACAATTGGAAAAAAGGCAAATGGACTACTTATGTGGGGCCAGAAGTTGTGAGCATAGAAAATTTTAATAATAATGTATTAGACGGCGAAATTCTTTTTTTTGAAAATGGTTTTTTAACATGTAGAGGTTATTACATGCGTAGTAACTATAGGACCAAATATGATACTATAGATATCATGAATGAACAGACTACAGCAACTAAAACATACATCGTTACTAATTCGCCAATATCTGTAAAGGATAGTACATGGACCTATTATGCACCAAATAGTAAAAAAATTACTCGATTAGAATTTTGGAATAATGATGAATTTATGGGTGGCCAAGAATTTGGTGATGGAGCAAAAGATTCAATATCGATGGCAAATTATGAAAAGTCTTTGCCTCATCGTAATAAAAATGTAGTAGTCCCATTTTCTAAAGACAGCAGAGGGAAAGCGCCAATTGGTAATATCAATAAAGCTGCAATTAAAAGGGAGGAAACCATTAGGTAGATTTTATTTTAATAAATAAATTTTTTAAGGCCTGTTCCAATTGTATGTATTAAAATCAAATCGGCTATTCATCAATAGAATAATACTACGATAAAGTATTGAATTACCTTTCTTTTGGGTAGCATTTATTATAGTTAATTATTTTATTAACTAGTTAGAATTTCATTTCACCTTCTGCATGGTCCAGTAAAAATTCTTCAAAAAAGTGCATGTTTTACTAATTTTCATCATGGAAATGTTTATATTTTTTGCATAATTTGTCAGGCTAATGACAACTAATAGTAAGCTTATATTTAATATCTACCTACATTTGCTTTTTTAATACAAAATAGAAATAAAAGTAATGTCAATCAAAAATGTAACAGTCATCGGTGCTGGACAAATGGGAAACGGAATTAGCCATGTGTTTGCACAAGGCGGATACAAAGTAACAATGATGGATGTAAACCAAACAGCTTTAGATAAAGCATTGGCTACCATCAGTAAAAATTTAGATCGCCAAGTAGCAAAAGAAACAATTACAGAAGCGCAAAAAGCAGAAGCACTTGCCAATATTACTACCCATACTACTATTGCCGATGCAGTAAAAAATGCAGATATTGTAATTGAGGCAGCTACAGAAAATGTAGATTTGAAATTGAAAATATTTAAAGATATAGATGCTTATGCACCAGATGGTTGTATTTTGGCAAGTAATACATCAAGTATTTCTATCACTAAAATAGGTAGTGTAACAAACAGGCCTGCATCTGTAATTGGTATGCACTTTATGAATCCGGTACCGGTAATGAAATTGGTAGAAATAATTAACGGATATTCTACTAGCCAAGAAACAACTTCTGCAATTGTAAATTTAGCTAAAGCTATCAATAAAGTGCCATGTGTAGTAAATGATTATCCAGGTTTTATTGCCAATCGTATTTTAATGCCATTAATAAACGAGGCTATCATTTGCTTATACGAAGGTGTAGCTGGAGTACCAGAAATAGATACTATCATGAAGCTAGGAATGGCGCACCCAATGGGGCCTTTACAATTAGCCGATTTTATTGGTTTAGATACAGTATTAAGTATATTAAATGTATTATACGAAGGTTTTGGCAATCAAAAATATGCGCCATGTGCCTTATTGGTAAATATGGTAGCAGCAGGAAAAACTGGTGTGAAATCTGGCGAAGGATTTTATAAATACACTGCTGGTAGTAAAGAATTGGTGGTAGCAAACCAATTTATAAAACCAAAATTTTGGGTAAATGAATAAATTAAAATAATTCAATATTTAACGGTGATTGTTTTAGTCAATAAAATAATCACCGTTTTTTTTGTATAAATAATCTTGTTGCATTGCTAAAAAGATAAGGAATAACGCCAACATCTAATTAATATTTATTAGTAATGCTAAAGTGAAAAAATAAAATTTAATTATTTCCAAATACCCTCCATCGCTTTGTCTTTCCCATAAATATCTCGCAAATACATAACATTACCAAGGCTATCTAACCCATTAGTAAGGTATACAATATGCACTTCTATATTTTTTTTCAGCGGTACTTCTTTGGTGATTCTTTTTTGCACCATCGTATCAATTTTTGGTTTAGAGAAGTTGGTGTCTGCCAAAACAAATTCTGCAAATTCTCTTGGCTTTGCTACTCTAATGCAGCCACTACTATAGGCTCTATAATATTTTACAAAATCTTCGCGATGTGGTGTGTCATGCAAGTATATGGCATGCGGATTAGGCATATTAAATTTTACGGCACCTAATGCACTATTCAATCCTGGTTTTTGTTGAATACTAAATTGTTTGAAATTCTTAGCATTAATTCTACTTGCATTTACTTCGTGGCCATGGTAATAAGCCTTTAACCCTCTTCTGCTAAGATAAGAACCACCTCTGCGACCAATTCCAGGTACAACTTCTTCTCTCATAATAGTAGGCGGCACACTCCATCCTGGATTGATAACTACATTGCTCATGATAGCATTTAATGTTGGAGTGGGTCTACTAGTTCTGCCTACCACTACACGCATTTTAAATTGAGAACTATCTTTATCAATATATTGCAAGTCCATCTTAGGAATATTTACCCATACATAAGGTTGGTGCAAATCTTTTTGTATCCAACGCAATCTTTCAAGGTTAGATTTTAAATGTTTAATTTTTGTAGACACTGATGTGTTCAATCGTTTAACAGTAGACGTGTCTAGCTTGCCAGTTAGTTTTAAATCGTGCAAATACTGAAAACTATTAATAGCAGTTTGCAAATCGTCTTGCATTATTGTACTAGTTGTATCTTTTGGAATGCCAATTTCTTTAAACAATCTTTTACGTAAAGAAGCTATGCTCTTATTATCTAATCCATTTTCCAAACTATCTTTCAATCCTTCTACTGTTCCCCAGCCACCATTTTTTTCTATAGCTTGTAACTCTTTTAATTTTGTTTTAAAAATACTGTATTCAGGCATACTTGGTCTTAGTCCTCCAAATAAATAAGCCATACTATCTTTTGCAATTGCATTGGATAAATAATTAGTAGCATTAAATGCAGTATCATTTTTATTGAACCAATCTTGGGTGTAATTATTTTTATCAAATTGCCCATGCACCATCACATCACAAGCTTTTAGGCAGGCAATACTCATTCCTAAGTCATACATCCATGCAATGCTATCGTCTGCATGGCCAGCTTTAATTTTGCTTTGCCATTCTTTTAATTTATCTAAATGAAATTCTTGTAAGTTAATTCCGTCTTCTTCTAATAATGCAACCTGTTTTAGAAATTCTTCAGCATTTTTATTTGCTCCAGCGCCGCTTAGCCAAAGTGCTTCGTTTTTATTGTTTTGATATAACTTTAATAAATCAGCACTATTTTTTATGGAGTCATTTTCAAAAACAAATGCAATAGGGTTATTGCCTAAAAAAATAG
Source organism: uncultured bacterium (assembly GCA_903921675.1). Lineage (GTDB taxonomy): Bacteria > Bacteroidota > Bacteroidia > Chitinophagales > Chitinophagaceae > CAIXQW01. Next base: position 21,819 of record CAIXQW010000293.1, read on the forward strand.
TAATACTATTACTAACATTTTTGACATCTACCACATCTGCTGTAAATAAATTAGAAATAAAATTTTTGTTTGCATTTTTCCCTCCATTATCTTGGCAGGCGCTACAAATCAATAAAAAATAAAGTATTATCAATGCTTGATTTTTGCTAATACTTGGCAATCGATGTTGGTACATAAGTTAGCAAATCTAATGCCTTTTCAAAAAAAAATGTAACTTAGCTTTAAACTTTTGTTCACACTTTGTGTCTATTGCTAGTAGCATGCTTCCAGATATTGAAAATAAAGTAATTATGCAGGATATAGACGCTATTTTGTTGGATGATTTTGCAAATCCTACAAGAAAGGAACTTGCTTTTGCTAAAATTGTTGATAAGTACAAACAACGTTTGTATTGGCATATTCGCAGAATGGTAGTTAGCCACGATGATGCTGATGATTTACTGCAAGAAGCATTCATGAAAGCCTGGAAATATTTAGATCATTTTAGAAGAGATTGTGCATTATATACATGGTTGTACAGAATTGCTACTAATTGTTGCCTAACTTTTCTAGCATCTAAAAAGAAAAAAATGCAACTTCTGCAAAATGTTGTAGAAGGATATTTAGAAAATACTGTAAAAAGTAGCGAAAATTTTGATGGCAATAAATTAGAATGGAAGTTGCAATTGGCTATCCAATCTTTACCCGAAAAACAAAAGGCTGTTTTTAATTTAAGGTATTACGATGAAATGCCTTACGAACAGATGAGTGAAGTTTTTGGTACTAGTGTAGGCGCATTAAAGGCTAGCTATCATCATGCTGCAAAAAAAATAGAAG
>CAIXQW010000294.1 GCA_903921675.1 uncultured bacterium
GTAACCCAAGATGGGAATGGTTTATTCATTATCGAAGTGCTGGAGGGTAATTGTTATATTTAATAATTTTACAATAGTGTTACTCAGAGATGTTTTTAAATAAGTGATAGATTATGAGAACTGATTCTAGTAGCACACTATCAATAGAAATTAAGTATTGCCATCATTAATTTTATGTGATAGCAATATTTTCATAAGGTATTTAAATTTATTCTAAAAGTCTATTTTATTTAAATTAATGTCAATTTTTAAGTAAAACAAATACATAGACCCTCCATTTTACAAATTATTAATACACTTCCTGCAAACAAAAAACGCGATTCATCCTATATTGATTAATTTTGCACAACTAAAAAAAGGAGATAAACAATGACACAAGGTAAAATTAGAGTTCAAACAGAAAACATCTTTCCAATTATAAAAAAATTCTTGTACAATGAGCATGATATTTTTATACGAGAATTGGTGAGTAATGCAATAGATGCTACACAAAAATTAAAAACACTTGCTAGCATAGGCGAGGTAAAAGGCGAGATTGGCGATTTGAAAGTAAGCGTAAGCGTAGATGCAGAAGCTAAAACTATTACCATTGCCGATAATGGTGTGGGTATGACTGCAGAAGAAGTAGATAAATACATCAACCAAGTAGCATTTAGTGGTGCCGAAGAATTTTTAGAAAAATACAAAGGCCAAAACGAAGCAAATATTATTGGCCATTTTGGTTTGGGTTTTTATAGCGCCTTTATGGTAAGCAAGCAAGTAGAAATTTTTACCAAAAGCTTTAAAGATGTACCTGCTATGCACTGGACCTGCGATGGTAGCCCAGAGTTTACATTAACAGAAACAGAAAAAGCAGACAGAGGCACTACCATCGTATTGCATTTAAATGAAGAGAGCCTGGAATTTGCAGATGAAATACGCGTAAAAAGTACCATTCAAAAGTTTGGTAAATTTTTAAGTGTGCCTGTAATGATGGGCGAAGAGCAATTGAATAATACCAATCCAATTTGGACGCGCAAGCCAAGCGAATTGACGGATGAGGACTATATTAACTTTTATAAAGAGTTATATCCGTTTAGCGAAACACCATTGTTTTGGATTCATTTAAACGTAGATTTTCCATTTAACTTAACAGGGGTATTGTACTTTCCAACTATTAAAAATAGCTACGAAGTACAGAAAGATAAAATACAATTGTACTGCAATCAGGTGTATGTAACCGATGAAGTAAAAGACATTGTGCCAGAATTTTTGATGCTATTGCATGGTGTAATAGATAGCCCAGATATTCCGTTGAATGTAAGCCGTAGCTATTTGCAAGGCGATCCTAATGTGCGAAAAATAAATTCGCACATCACTAAAAAGGTTGCAGATAAGCTAGAAGAAATTTATAAAAACGATAGAGAGAATTACGAAAAGAAATGGGAGAGTCTTGGCTTGTTTGTAAAATATGGCATGATGACTGATGATAAATTTGCAGAGCGCGGCGCTAAATTTTTGTTGATGCAAGATGCAGTAGATAATAAAATGTATGCTTGGGCAGATTTAAAAACACAATTAGAAACCACACAAAAAAATAAAGAAGGTAAAATAGTTGTCATTTATACAAGCGATGCCATAGGGCAAAATTCTTACATTCAACAAGCAGCTGCAAAAGGCTATACCATTGTAAAGTTAGATGGCATTGTAGATAATGGGTTTACCAATAGCATGGAAACAAAATGGAGCGATGTGCAATTTGTAAGAGTAGATAGCGATGTAGCAGATAATTTGGTAGATAAGCAAGAAGATAATACTAGCGTACTTAGCGAAGAAGAAACTACAAAACTAAAAGACTTATTTGCATTGCAATATGCCGGTATGAATCTGCAAGTAGATGTAAAAGGATTGAGTGCAGAAGCACCACCAGTAATAGCTAGTCAGCCAGAGTTTATGCGACGTATGAAAGATATGGCAGCCATGGGTGGCGGTGGCGGAATGGGTGCGTTTTATGCAAACATGCCTACCGAAATAGCCTTAACACTAAATGGTAATCATCCAATGTATCCAAGTATTATTGCCGAAGCTAATGCCGATGTGCAAAAAGAAAAAGTACAACAATTGGCAGACCTTGCCATGCTTAGCTTAGGTATGCTAAAAGGCGAAGAACTAACTAAGTTTATACAAAGAAGCTTTGGAATGGTGAAAAATTAATTTAATAAGTTATACAACAAAAGGCTAGAAGTAATTCTAGCCTTTTGTATTTTTTAGATGGAAGTAATTCTACTATTCATTTACCATAAAACACTTCAGTACCATTTCTTTACCATTGCTAATTCTTACATAATAAATTCCTTTGCGGCAAGCAGCTACAGAAAAACTATTGTTCTGTAATGGTTGTTGATGAATAATTTTTCCTGAGATATCTAAAATTTCTACAGCTGCATTTTGTAAATTGCCTTTAGTATAATTTACATAAATTGTAGTTCCAATGCTTGGGTTAGGGTAGAGGTTGTAATCTTTATCATTGCCTACTACAAAATTCTTTACACCCAATACTTTACCTGTTTGATAAGCCAACATAAAGTTTGGTATGCCATAACCCATAGTATCGCTAGGAGTGGTATATCTGCTGCTGCTTTGCTGCACCAATCTGCGCATAGTCCAAGGGTCTACATTAGGTAATGCTTGCATAAGGCAAGCAATTCCGCCAGCTATTAATGGAGCACTAAATGATGTGCCACCGCTTATTGCAGGTAGTCCATTGCCATTTGCAATCAATGTTACTTTTACGCCACATCCTAGGCCATCTGGCTTTACTTGTCCATCATTACTTGGTCCCGCACTGCTACCCATACTTAGTAAAAATGCGCCACTGCTATCACATGCTCCAACACTGTAAGTACTATCTGCATCTGCAGGAGTAAGCATGTAGCGCCAAGGATTGCCTCCCATATTACCCATGGCAGACACACAAAATATGCCCCGACTTACAGCCATATTATGCCCTTGCGCAATAAGTGTAGTTTTTCCGTCAAAGTCGTTTTGGTAAGTATAATTATCTGTGCTAAAATCATTGTCGAATATGTAATATCCTAAAGATGTATTGATTAAATCTACTCCTGCACTATCAGCTCTTTCTGCAGCACTTACCCAATTATCTTCTTCTATAGGGCTTTCAAAAGCATAATCTTCTGTTAGGTACATGCTATAATTACTATTTGGCGAACTGCCAATATAAGTACCAGGTAAGTTTGTAGCCATTAAACTTAGTGCATCTGTACCATGTGTAATTGGTGATGCAAAACTATCAATATTAACCGTGTCTTTTACAAAATTCCATTGATCCATAAATCTATTTTGTAACCTTACACTATCAAATGCAGCAAGTGTAAATGCTTTGGTAAACCCCATATCAATTACCCCTATGTGTATGCCCTCTCCTTTAAATCCTAAATCGTGCAGGTAATCTGTATTTGTCAGCCTTATTTGATTGAAGCTAGTACCGTAATACGTTGGTGTGCCTCTTGCATGTTTGATTTCCTCTATTTTATAATCATATTTGTTGCCAATAGGAGTATTATTTGGATTTACTAGCCATCCATTTGGGTACTTGCCTACAAGTTTTACATTTTCTACATATGGCAAAGCTACAACATTGGCCATGTTAGTGGTTTTGGTAAGCACTACAATTTGATTAAACCATTTGCTTCTATTTTTTACACGGAAAGCAACCGCTTTTTTTACTACTGAATCTACGTAAGATTCCACAATTGGTAAATCATAATAATCTAAAACCAAACCTAGTTTATTGCGTCTATCCATTGCTTTTTGACTTAAAAAGCTTAATGAATCAGCAAATGTTTTTCCTCCGTTTTTATTTTTAAAAGTTACTCTGTAGGCATATACCGTTTGCGAAAATCCATTTTCCGCAATGAAAATGCATATACCACTAAAAATAATAAATAACAGTTTTTTCATTTATAATAAAAATTATATAATAAAGTTACTGTTTTATTGGCATGCAAATAAAATATTACAATAAAAATTTAGAAAATGATAAATAGTTATTCTTTATTCGTAAGCAATGCAATTCATTTTTAATGCAAATCCTCTGCGTTTGCCTCCACCAATGGCAAGGTCTTTTTTTATTAGCATCATTTCTTTATTTACTAAGCCAATATCTTTAGCATACTTTTCGCTGCTATAGGTATACTCTGCAAACCCAGTAATAGCAGCAGTTGTATCAGAGCTAGGTAGTAATTCATTCATATGAAAAACGGTTAAGGTATTCGGGAAAGTAAGCGAATCATTTTTAAATTGTTTGCCTAAATCTTTATAAGTATATGGTTTGTCGCCAATCCATGCATAAGGCTCTTTGCTACTATTTGTATTGATGTAACCATTGCCACCCCAAGAGCCTAAGTATGTAACTGGAAAAACCAATTTGATGTATCGCAAATTATCATACATTACTTCTACTCTATTGCTTACAGCAGTTACTGTATACAAATTTTGAAAGGAATAATCTGTAGCTGTATCACTTTTGTAAAAACGTTTTACATAATATGCGGTTTGCCCTAATAAATCTTGGAAAGAGGTATCTATTACATCTTTAATATAGCAATGTGTTAGGTATGTGTTACCTGTAAAATCATCATAAATAGTGCTGTCTACTTTATAAGTAATACTTTTGCCAGTTGCTATTGGGTAATATTCTCTGCCTAAATTGATGTCTACAGATGTAGTTTTTTTTGTGCAAGAATAAAGGCTAACTAAAATACCAATTGCCGCAATTATTATTTGTAACCTCTTATTCATTTTTAATTATTCGTAAAGTTAAAACCTTTTTGGATGATTCCGCCACCAATCACATCATCATTTTCGTAAAAAACTGCACTTTGCCCAGGCGCAACACCTTTTACTTGGTTGTAAAACGAAACTTCTACCAAATTATTGTTGGGATGCAACACAGATAATGCGCCAGGGTCTTTATATCTAATTTTAGTAATTGCTTCTATCGCTTCAGGAATTGCTGCATATTTTATTAAATTAAGTTTAGCAACATGCACCGTGTTTTTTTGCAAATCTTCTTCATCGCCAAGCACCACTGTATTAGTTTCTGGAATAATTTCTGTAACAAACACAGGCTTGCCAAAGGCAATATCCAAGCCTTTGCGCTGGCCAATTGTATAAAATGGATAGCCTTTATGTTGACCAATTATTTTGCCAGAGGTATCTACAAAAGTACCTCCATTCACTTTAGCCTCTAGGCCATCAACGCGATGTTTTAAAAAATTGCGATAATCATTATCTGGCACAAAACAAATTTCGTAACTCTCGTTTTTCTTAGCCAATTCTGGATAGCCCATGTCATGCGCCATTTGTCTAATTTGCGGCTTGGTATATTCGCCTAACGGAAAGATACTCCTGCTAAGGCACTCTTGGCCTAAGCCCCATAGTACATAGCTTTGATCTTTATTGCTATCTACGGCTTTGCTTACCACATATCTACCATTGGTATGTTGGCGCACTTTTACATAATGCCCTGTGGCTATAAAGTCGCAACCAAGCGCATCTGCACGCTTTAGCAATGCGCTCCACTTGATATGTGTATTGCACATCACACATGGGTTTGGGGTGCGGCCCGCTAAATATTCTTCTACAAAATTTTCTATCACAGCATCTCCAAACTCCTCGCGAATGTCCAATATATAATGCGGAAAACCATGGTCTACTGCTGCTTGGCGCGCATCATTAAAACTATCTAAATTACAGCAACCTGTTTCTTTTTTATTGCTTGGCGAAGCTGTAGCATAGTCCCATGTTTTCATAGTAATGCCAATAACTTCGTAGCCTTGATTGTGCAGCATAATAGCCGCAACAGTACTATCTATCCCCCCACTCATTGCCACCAACACTTTACCCATTTTGCTCATGTTGCAAAAGTAGTATAGAAACGGCTTGTAAATACTAATATTTTGTTGGGCAAAAGCTAGATATTGCCATCATCAATTGACTATTGAGACTGGTGAAAATCGGTATATTTGCGAATGGAATCACAAAATTATCGGTATATTTGTGATTGTAATCGAGAAATTAGCGTTAAATTTGTGATTATGATAAAAAGAGAGCTTCATACAGTAATAAATAATAAGCTTTTTAAAGGAAAAGTAATACTACTTTTTGGTGCAAGACAGGTTGGAAAATCTACTTTAATTCATCATGTTTTAAAGAATGCTTCGGATGTTTTATGGCTGAATGCAGATGATGTAGATGTAATTGCATTATTTGAAAATATCAGTGCTTCTAGAATGAAAAAAATAATAGGAGCTAATAAAATAATTGTGATAGACGAAGCGCAGTCTATAAACGATATTGGTAAGAAATTAAAAATAATGTATGATCAGATAGAAGGTATACAAATAATTGCTACTGGTTCCTCCGCATTTGAATTGAAGAATAAAACCAACGAACCGCTTACTGGCAGAAAATGGGAGTATCATTTATATCCATTTAGTTTTCAAGAATTGGCAAATGCCACAAATATTTTAGAAGAAAAAAGAATGCTAAAAGAGAGGGTAGTTATGGGAGCTTATCCAGAAATTGTAGTGAATAATACGGATGAAGAAGAAAGATTAAAACTATTAACTGAAAGTTATTTATATAAAGATATTTTAAAATGGAATGGTATTCAAAAACCTGAAAAATTGGTTCATTTATTAAAATTGCTTGCCTATCAAATAGGTGCAGAAATAAGTTATAATAAACTATCTAATGAATTAGGTTTAGACCATGTTACAATAGAAAAATATATTTTACTTTTAGAACAATGTTATGTGATTTTTCGCTTAAATGCTTATTCTACAAATCATGCAAAAGAACTGAAGAAAAGCAGAAAAATATTTTTTTATGATAATGGAATTAGAAATGCAATAATAGGAGATTTTGGAATTGCAGAAAATAGGCAAGATATTGGCAAACTTTGGGAGAATTATATAATTGCAGAAATGTTTAAAAAATTACAATATCAAAATAAAAATTTTGAAATGTATTTTTGGAGAACACATGACCAGCAAGAAATTGATTTGATTGTAAAACAAAATAATGTCCACCATGCCTTTAAAATAAAATGGAATCCAAATAGGAAGGCAAAACTGAGTAAAACTTTTAGTAGTTTATATACAGAACATACTTTTCAAGTTATTCATCCAGAGAATTATGATGAGATACTTATGGATGAAAAATAAATTTTTATTAAAACCCTACATTCAAAGAAATTCTTGATAACGGAGATATAAAAGTATTGTAAATGCCACCTTCATAGCATACCGATAAATGTTTAGACAGTTGATACTGAACTCCACCTAGCAAATTAAAGCTATATAAATCCCAACGATTTTTTTTCAATACTTCCTTTTGACTAATATTTGGATTAGCATTAGAAACAAAATAATTAGTAGCAATATTTCTAAATAAATGAGGTGCAAATTCAGCAACTCCATAAAAAGAAATGTTTTCAATTGTTTTTTTGTATTGCATACCTATATTAAATGTGATGGTTTTCTGCGATTCAAATTGATAATAATATTGTTGATTAGGATTTGGAATTGGAGGGTCAGAAAATCCTGTGTAGTCTTTAAAATAAGTAAAGTTTTGAAAATTTCCATTACATCTTAAAGCTATTTTATTATTCAAATGATAGGTGTAATAGATGTAAGGTAATTGAATATTTGAAATTTTTTTATAGAATGTAAAATCTTGCTGGTTATTAAAAACAACTGTTTGCATTTGTAGGCTTGGTCCAAAAAAGCTTGAATGTTCTGACCAAAATAGAACTGAACCTAATCAATACCTACTTGATGTTTTGTAGATTTTGCAATGGATGTAGTAGAAATAATTAGGCAAAAAGTAATAAAAAAATTTTTCATTTGGTAGATGATTTAATCAACACAAATTTATTTTTAAAATTCTTTAGTGTTTCTAAAATTCCAAGATTTCAATTGCATTTGGTATAATTTATTTACCGCATAAACTCCTTCTCCAAATCAAAAATTAACTCCTTATACAAGTCTCTAATTGTATCATGATGCTGATGAAAAAGCTGAATTGCTATTTCTGCATCATTCATTCTTTCGTAGCGTTTACTCATGCCGCGCCAGCTTTTTTCTATGCCAGTTGTAAATTGATAATGGTACAACCAATCATATTGAATCATATAGCTAGTCATATGCTTCATTTTTTCATTCATCAAACTGCTATTCTGCAAAATGGTATTGTAGGTGTTTTTTATATGCTGCTGTAATGCTTCTTGATGCTTAAATATTGAGGTATCATTGGCTAAATAATAGTCAAACAATACATCTACAATTGGGCCGCTAAACAAGCCATAATCTTGTCTGAAAAAACTTTTTGCATGGCTTACAATTAAATGTGCATCCGTAAAAGTATCAATAGCGCGATGCAGTAAAATACCTTCTTGAATTGGCGATGCAAAATTTTGGTATTGCTTACCTTTTACAAAATCTCCCATCATATTTCCCATCAGCACATCGTTGCCGCGTTTGCCATTTAGGTAGGAGTGTGCTAGGTAATTCATTGTATGAATATTGCTAATTAAGGTTGCTATTTAATTAACTAATGGGTTATTTATTTTTTTTGTTTGTAATAGTTTTTTTCTTTTTAGGCACTCCTTTCATTTGTCGATGTTTGCCATCTTTTCGATAATCTTCTTTACGAATAGCATCCATTATGATTAGGTCTTCTGTGGTTTTTTTTTTGCAGCAGGGAATAATACATTATTCAATATCAATCTATACCCAGGGCTATTTGGGTGCAAAGCTAAATCAGTTTTTGGGTCGCCTACTTGGTGCTGATAATCTTCGGGGTCGTGCCCACCATAGAATGTCCAAGTGCCTTTACCTATTTCGCCATGAATATATTTTGCTTCGTTGGCAGCATTGGTTTCGCCAAGTATTTGCGTGCTACTTTTTATAACAGGTTTTTTAAAGCTTGTTGTTTGCCCCATAAAACCTTTTACAGTAGATGTATGATTTTGGCAAAGCATACATGGAATAGGGTCAAATTTGGCACTAAAAGAAAATAAAGTAAAGTAGTCGGAGCTAAATGGAACAGCTCTGTTTTCTGTAGCATCTATATTACTAAATTCGTATTTGCCAGGGTCTTTAAATAATAAAAAATCTTTAAAGGCAAAACATTTATTAAAATCCAATTTGTTTTGTGCATCAGGGTCGCTTGCATCATGGTCGAATTGCGATTCGCAGATATCTGTATTTTCTGCTGCTAATGCAATGTCGTAACTATCTGTAGCACTGCACATAGCAAATAAATAGCCACCACCTATTACAAAATCTCTAATCTTACGCGCTACAGCTCCTTTTAATTCACTCACTTTTTGATAGCCATGTTTTGCAGCCATTGCCTCTTGATTTTTTACATCTGCTTGGTACCAATCTACATTATGATACATAGCCCAAAACTTTCCGTATTGCCCTGTAAAATCTTCGTGATGCAAATGCATCCAATCATATTTTATTAATTTATCATCAAGCACCTCATCATCATATACTTTATCAAAAGGAATTTCAGCATAGGTTAATACCATTGTTACAGCATCGTCCCACGGTAGTTTGCTGGCAGGTGTATACACACATATTTTTGGAGGCTTATCAAGTTTTATTACATCCATATTGGCATCAGGGTCTGCTATTTCATTTAATATTAATGTGTAGCGTGCATCTGGTATTATTTCAAAACTAACATCTCTTATTTTACATTCGTTTTCTAACTCTCTGTAATAATCAAAACAAAAACTACCACCTTGATAGTTTAGCAACCAATCTACTTTTATGCCTTTGCTTAAACTAAAGTAAGCAATACCATAAGCCTTCAAATGGTTTTTTTGGTTGTCGGCATCCATCGGAATAAATATTTTGGCAGCAA
>CAIXQW010000295.1 GCA_903921675.1 uncultured bacterium
ATAGACCAATCGGATATGCCAATTGCTGGCGATAGCACTATTAGGGTAAATGCTACAAATGGTGCAAGTTTTACTTTTCCTACAACAGGCGCAAATTATACATGGGATTTTAGTACCTTAACTTATAATAATCAAACTACAAATAAATATTTTGATATTACCAAAGCGCCCTTATTAGGTTTATTAACTTTTGGCCCATTTGCTAGTAATAACCTAAAAAGTCAAATTTTCATGAGTGGTGCAAGCCCATTAAATTTAGGTGTTGCAGGTAATTTATTTGCATCTGATAGTAATTACGAGTATTATAAAAAAACTGCTTCTCGTTATGCACGCACTGGTTATACATTGCGCTTGAATGGGATAGATGTTCCATTGCCTTATGATAGTAATGAGGTAATGTACATGTTGCCAGTAAACTATGGCAATGTAGATAGTGGAATTTCTGTATTTGAAATAGATATATCATTGCTACCAATCTATTATAAAACGCGCCAAAAAAGAGTTAATAATGTAGATGGTTGGGGTACATTAAAATTACCTAATGGATACGACTATCAAACATTAAGAGTGAAAAGCGAAATTTATGCAATAGATTCTGTGCATGTAGATACATTATTCCCTTTTGGGTTTTCTACACCAAGACCAAAAACAGTAGAGTATAAATGGTTGGCAAAAGGATTGCAAGCGCCAGTTTTAGAAGTTAGCGGTACAGAATTAGGTGGTAATTTTACAGCTACTAGTGTTAAGTATTTAAATAAAGTAGCATTACCAATTTGCACTAATTCTGCTAGTTTTACCGATTTTTCTATTTTCCCTACAAGGTCTACAACCAATATTTATGTACAATCTAAATTTGAATTGAAAGAAATTATAATTATAGATATGCATGGCAATATCGTAAAAAGCATTAAAAATAAACCTATATCTTATTATCAAAATGTGGATATAGCAAACCTGCCTACTGGGTACTATAATCTGAAAGTATTATTAGTAAATGGTAATACCGAAAATGCTAAGTTTATAAAAGAGTAGAAAATTATATTATTGCCATTCTCCCCATACACTTCTCAAAGCATGCGCAATTTCGCCTAAAGTACATTTGTTTTCTACTGCTTCTATTACAGAAGGCATTAAATTTTCGGCAGAGTGTGCTATATCTTTTATTTTTTGAATACAAGCAGAAGCTACTTCATTATTCCTGTTTGCTTTTAAAGTAGCCAATTTATCACTTTGTATTTTTCTGATACTCTCGTCTATTTTAAATACAGGTGTATCATTTTTTTCTTTGCTTACAAACTGATTGACGCCTATAATTATTTTTGTATTATTCTCTATTGCTTTGGTGTAAGCATAGCTACTTTTTGCAATTTGCTCTTGCATAAATCCTTGCTCAATAGCATCTACGGCACCTCCCATCAAGTCTATTTTTTTAATCAATAACCAAGCTTGCTCTTCTATTTCATTGGTCAATGTTTCTACATAATAAGAACCTGCTAAAGGGTCTACAGTATCGGTAACACCACTTTCAAAAGCTACAATTTGCTGAGTGCGCAAAGCTATACTAGCAGCAGCTTCTGTAGGTAGACTCAATGCTTCATCAAAGCCATTGGTGTGCAAACTTTGTGTGCCACCAAGTACAGCAGCCATTGTTTGTATGGCTACTCTTACAATATTATTTTGTGGTTGCTGTGCGGTTAAAGTGCTACCCCCTGTTTGTGTATGAAAGCGTAATTTCATGGCTTCTTCATTGGTAGCGCCTAATTCCTTGGTGATATTTGCCCACATGCGACGCGCTGCGCGAAACTTTGCAACTTCTTCAAATAAATTATTATGCGCATTAAAGAAAAACGAAAGTCGTTTTGCAAAAACATTAATATCTAAACCTTTTTCTATTGCAGCTTTTAAATATGCTTTACCGTTACTTAGTGTAAATGCCAATTCTTGCACAGCATCTGCGCCAGCCTCACGGATATGATAGCCACTAATACTAATTGTGTTCCATTTTGGCACTTCTTTGCTGCAGTATTCAAAAATATCTGTAATAATGCGCATACTTGGTTTTGGTGGATAGATATAGGTGCCACGCGCTGCATATTCTTTTAAAATATCGTTTTGTATGGTACCGCTTATTTTTTTCACATCGCTTCCTTTCTTTTTTGCAAGTGCAATATATAAAGCAAGTAAAATAAATCCAGTTGCATTAATGGTCATACTTGTAGATACTTTTTCTAATTCGATACCAGCAAATAATTCCTCCATATCTTCTATGCTATCAATGGCCACACCTACTTTTCCTACTTCTCCGTCCGCCATATCGTCATCGCTATCATAACCAATTTGTGTTGGCAAATCAAATGCTACACTCAAGCCAGTTACACCCTGACTCAACAAAAAATGGTAGCGCTCATTACTAGCTTTGGCAGTGCTAAAACCTGCGTATTGGCGCATTGTCCACAATTTGTCGCGGTACATACCTTCGTGTACACCACGTGTATAAGGATATTTTCCAGGAAATTCTTCTTGTATATTGGCTGTAGTATAAATAGGTTGTACTTCTATACCACTATCTAACATTACTTTCTTTTCTGTGCTCATATTTTAGGTAAATAGGATAGCAAAAGTAAGGTATTAATCCGTTGAAAAATGATGAGTTTATCGCAGAGTGGGAATAGGATTTATTTTTAATTTCCAACAAAATATAAAAATTTGATAATAGGATTTTATATATAATTAATGTCCTGAGTAAAAATTACCAAGAGTCTTACATCTATAAATCTTATATCTGCCAATCTTCCATCTTCTCTATCCAGCCATCAACGCTTTTTTAGCCTCGCCATTTATACTTTGCAAAGCTATTTGTGCAGGAGTATCATCTTCTTGTTTGATATTATGCTCTGCTAATGCTGTAACCAAATCTTTTGCTGAGGCATTTGCAGGTAAGTTGCTTGCAATATTATTAATCATTGCAATTTCTTGTTCTTTGGCAGTGTTTATTGTTTGCCATACTTCGTTGCTTACATACAATTGTTGGCTAAGGTTGTATTCCCATTCTGTGCGGATGCTATCAGTCATGGCAATTTGTAATTCGGTAGCCGAGCTATTGGCCACATAAAATCTGTTTGCCAAATTATGCACATTCATTCTTTCTACAAATAAAATTAATCTTTCGTATGCTTGCATTCGCATAGGGATTGTAATTTTTATATTGTCTTGAAAAATAGCTAATTGCTTGCGCTGAAACTCTGTAGTTAAAAATTTATTTACTATCATATAGGTAGCAAATAATACCACTAATGCAGGCAAAGTATATTTTAAAATTTCTAAAAGAGTATAAATTAGTGTTTGTGTCATTGTGCTGTAAAAGTAAATAGAAAATTGGGAATCAAGAAATGCAATTGATAATTGTATCTTGAAATTTAGGGGTTTCATCGAAGGATTGATAATTATTCCATCATTTGCTAAACAAACAAGTAATTCAAAATTGTTGTACCTTGCCCACAATGATACAACGCTTTTTATTCAGCATCCTGCGTTATTTCACCTTGCCTTTCGCATTATTGTATGGGATTATCATTTTTCTTAGAAATAAATTTTATGATTGGGGATTAAGTAGCAGTTTGCGATTTACATTACCCATGATTAGCCTTGGCAATTTAAGTGTAGGAGGCACTGGCAAAAGCCCGCATACCGAATATTTAATAGATTTATTAAAAAGTACTTATAAACTAGCCACTTTAAGCAGAGGTTATAAGCGCGCCACACAAGGTTTTAAACTGGCGAATGAGCAAAGTACCGCTTTGGAAATTGGTGACGAACCCATGCAGTTCAAACTAAAATATCCGGAGGTAGAAGTATGTGTAGCAGAAGATAGAATAATGGCAGTGCCAAGTTTATTGCAACGCAAACCTGATTTAGAAGTGATTTTGCTAGATGATGCATTTCAGCACAGAAGCATACAACCTAGTTTAAATATTTTAATTACAGATGCCAATCATTTATACACCAAAGATTATATTTTGCCATTTGGTAGATTGCGCGAATTTAGAAACGGAGCAATTAGAGCAGATATTATTATTGTATCTAAATGCGATGAAAATTTATCACTTACAGAAAAAGAAAATATTACCAAACAAATTAATCCATTACCAAATCAACATATATTTTTTAGTACCATTCAATACCAATCTTGCTACGAGTTATTGACGAATGAAACCATTGATATTAGGAATGCACATGTGCTGATTGTTAGTGGAATTGCTAATAATGATTCGCTGCTTGCATATATTAGAACACAAACTAAAAACTTGCATTTATTAGGTTATAGAGATCATCATTATTTTACAAAAGACGATGTAGAAGAAATGGTAGAAGCCTATAACAATTTACAAAACACAAAAAAATATTTAGTAACGACACAAAAAGATGCTACTCGTTTATTATTGCATAAAGAATTATTTGTGCAAGCCAATATTAAAATAGTAGTGTTGCCAATTAAAATTTCATTTTTATTTCATCAAGGAGAACAATTTGATTCTCTAATTTTACAACATCTTCTTACCTATTATCCACCAGTTATATACGAAGAAGTATTAAACAATCAACAAGAAGAATATGGGACGCAAGAATCATAAAAATAAACAACCAAACAAAAATATACCCGTGCCAAAAACAGAAAAAAACAAGGTGGTGGGCATCATAGATATTCGTAAAAGTGGAATGGGCTTTGTAGCTGTTCCTAAAATGGATATGGATGTGCGCATCAGCCCACCAGACTATGGCAATGCTATAAATGGAGATGAAGTAATTGTTCAAATTACAAGAATAGGCAGAGACTCTGGCAGAGCAGAAGGCTATGTAACCAATGTAACCAAACGCAATACCAAGGAGGTATTTGGCACTATGCAAATTACAGAAGCACATGCTTTTTTATTGCCAAGCAACGATAAAATTAATACAGATTTTTACATACCTATGAACAAACTAAATGGCGCTAAAGATGGCGACAAAGTAATGGTAGGTAATATTAACTGGGATCCTTCTCGCAAAAATCCAAATGCAGAAGTGTTAGATATAATTGATGGCATTAGAGCAAACGATATTGCTATGAAAGAAATTATTCTAAGTGCTGGATTTCCAATAAAATTTAGCGATGCTGCACTGGCTGAAACTGCAGCCATTCAAGTAAATATAACACAAAACGAAATTTTGCAACGCCGAGATTTTAGAGAGGTATTGACCTTTACAATTGACCCGGCAGATGCAAAAGATTTTGATGATGCGATTAGCTATCAGGATTTTGGCGATGGCACTTACGAATTAGGGGTGCACATTGCAGATGTAAGCCACTATGTAGTAGAAGGAACAATTTTAGATAAAGAAGCTTTTGAAAGAGCTACAAGTGTGTACCTGCCAGATAGAGTAAACCCAATGTTGCCAGAAAAAATTAGTAACGAATTGTGTAGCTTGCGACCAAATGAAGATAAGCTAACTTTTAGTGCAGTTTTTACCTTGAATGCAAATGCAGAAGTTTTAAAATACTGGCTTGGCAGAACTATTATTCATAGCAAACGAAGATATACCTACGAAGAAGCAGAAGAAATTATAGAAGGCAAAGAAGGAGATAATGCCACAGAGTTAAGAACAGTCAATCAACTTAGCCAACACTTGCGTGCAGAAAGGTTCAAAGTTGGGGCTATTAATTTTAGCAGCGAAGAAGTAAGATTTGTATTGAACGAAGTAGGCGAGCCAATTGGTATTACTCTAAAGGTGAGTAAAAAAGCAAATCAATTAATAGAAGAGTTGATGCTACTAGCAAATAGAACAGTTGCTAAAAAAGTAAGTGAAACAGTAGTAAGTAAAAAAACAATACCATTTCCTTACCGAGTGCATGATTCGCCAGATATGGAAAAACTAGGAAGCTTTATTGCATTTGCTAGCCAATATGGACACCGATTCAATTTAAAAGATGGCAAAACCCTTGCTGATAGCTTTAATAAAATGCTTCAAAATGTGCAAGGTAAGCCAGAGAAAAATGTATTGGAAACGCTTGGAATTAGAACAATGAGCAAGGCCACTTACACCACAAAAAATATTGGACATTATGGTTTAGCATTTGAGTATTATGCGCACTTTACATCGCCTATACGTAGATACCCAGATGTACTTGTACATAGAGTATTGCAAGAAGTGTTGGATGGACATGTAGACCTTGATGCGAAGATGGAAGAAAAAAGTATTCATTGTAGCGAAAGAGAGCGCAAAGCAATGGAGTGCGAAAGAGAAGCCAATAAATACAAACAAGTAGAATATCTGCGTAAACATATTGGCGAGCAGTTTACAGGTATTGTAAGTGGTGTAACTAATTTTGGTTTTTGGGTAGAGATAAAAGAAAACCGATGCGAAGGATTGGTGAGTACTAAAAATTGTTTAGACTTTGATACGTTTAAATTTATACCAGAAGAATATGCTTTGATGGGTGTAAATACAAAACATAAAGTTAGAATGGGAGATGAAGTACAGATAGTAGTAGCCGCAGCCAATCTAGATGCTAGACAATTAGATTATGATTGGATTTACCCAAAACTAGAAGTAAACAATGGCATCGCTTTTAAAACCAAAAAGGTAAAAGCCGAAAAAGTACCAAAAGCGAAAGCAGAGAAAGCGCCAAAAGCAAAGGCTGAAAAAGCAACCAAGGTAAAGAAGAATAAAAAGCCAGAGTAGTCCCTGCATTTATTGTAGGGATTAGAACAAAGAGGATAAGAGGTAAAGAGAATTACTTAATTGAGTAATCCTCAGTGTCCCTTTGTGCAAACCTTTGCGGCCCTTTGTGTCAAAAAAAAAGCTAATACAAATTGGACATTATTTTTAAAAAACCAATAAAATACAAAGTAGAATTTATAAAACATAGAGGATAAGAGTTGAAGAGAATTACTCAAATGAATAATCCTTAGTGTCCCTTTGTGCAATTCTTTGTGGCCCTTTGTGCCCAATATTAAAATACTCAATTATAGATTGAAGATTTTTTATTTAATCACTTTTCAAAATTAATACACCTCCATTTTTTTTACCTCTGCCACATCACCATTTATACTAGAAACCTTTAAAAAGTAAATACCTTTTTGTAAATGCTGTGTAGTAATTTTTTGCCCTGAAAAATAATTTTCAGTACTGTAAACAATTTTGCCACTCACATCCACCAAAGTCAATTTTACTTTTTCAATAGTATTTACATCCACCGCAAAGCTGCCATTATTTGGATTTGGAATAATACGAAGTGCCAAATTATTATTACCAATTTCTTTAATTCCAGTGCTGAGATTCGCATTGCAATTTAAGTAATGACTAGCATGGCTAGCAGTATCTACAATTATATTTTCATCACCACTTAGGCTAAGTGAATAGGCAAAATACACCAACATCATTTCGTCTGTAGTAGCTTCGCCAGCACTTACATTCTGCGGTGGATTGCTTGGGTTAAAGGGATTGTTGGCAGTATTATCATAATCTGCAATAGCCCATAATTTAGAGCCGCCAGGAATTAATAAAGGCTTCTGAAAATTATAGTTGCCTTGCCAATTAAAATCCCATTTTGGAATATCAATAATAGGCACTGTATCATTGCTAGGCTTCACAGCAAATACTTTGATGTTTCTACCTATTTTATGCATGTGTGGAAACACACTTAAAATAGTGGCATTAAAGATAGCTGGCACAGAATATTTTTCTACAAATGTTTTAGTAGTATTTGCAGGTATATACAATGGACCATTTTGCAAACTATTCGGACCATGGTTTAGAATAGGTTCTGTAACAGTATTTCTTACAGCACTGCTAGCAAATTTGATGAGCACTTTAGTACTATCTTTTTCGTTTAATATACCTTGAGGGTAATGAATTTGAATGATAACATTACTTGCATTTGGTAGCCTTGCACCAAAGTTGGTTGGGTACACATATCTCTCTTGCCCAGGAGTCCACCCAGTAATAAGCGAGGCCGAATTAGTACCTGTCCCACCACTTGTATAGCCTGGTCCAGGGTCTGCTGCATCAAGTGTGTAGCATGTATTTAATGTATCTTGAAAAACCAATACATGATGCACTCTTGTTCTATTACCAGGAATGACTTCTATTTCGCTAATAAATTTATCTGCAGTAAGGCCACTTGGCAAGGGGAAGCAGCGATATACATCACCACCCATTGTATTAATAGTATAAGTTGGCATTGTGTATACAGCGTCTGGACTAAGCATTGTATAGTTTGTAGCAAATATTGGAGCCGCTGGTGCATTTGCCAAATTGCCACTTGGTGCATTATTATCCACCCAAGTTTTAATGGCATTAATTTCTGCCTGCGATAATTTTCTTTCTTGGGTGTAATGCTGATAATTGGTATTAGGCGGATAAGGAGGCATACGTTGATTATCTACTGCAGATTTAATGGCTGCTCTATAATTAAATACATTGGTATAATTTGTAAAATCACCTTGCCCAATGCCATTAGGATTGTGGCAGTTAGCACAATGGCTATACATAATACAAGCAATATTATCGCTCCAATTTTGGTTTTGTGCTTGCATTTTATTAGCTATTAAAAATAAGATGCTACAGATAAAAAGTTTACGCATTGTTTTGATTTGTATTGTGACGGTTACAAATTTAATAGGTTTAATCTGCATTATCTGACTAATTACCTAGTTTGATAAGCTTATTTTTTTTTAATTATGTTTTTACAATTAAAATACTTAGTTTTATACTTTAAATAATGATATATGAAGAAAATATTTTTATCTAGTTTAATGGTTGCAGCAGGTTGTATAGCTAATGCGCAATCTACCATTCAAGTAGGTGCTACTTGTCCAGATTTTACACTTACAGACTCTAAGGGTAATGCACATAATTTATATAATTATTGCAACCAAGGTAAATATGTACTTGTAGACTTCTTTGCATATTGGTGTGGACCATGCCAACAAACAGCTCCGAAAATAGAGCAGTTGTATTTAAAGTATGGTTGTAACTCTGGTGATATAATCGTATTAGGAAATGAAAGTGACCCCGGTGGTACTTTAGCCAATTTAAATTCTTTTGATGCTGCTGCAGGCTTATCAACTACCAATACTTATCCAGCAGGTTTTGGTACTGCAGGTACTAATGCTGCTAATGGCACCTTGTATGGCGTTACAGCATATCCTACAATAGTATTAATTGGCCCAGATAAAAAAATGATTAATAATGATATCTGGCCTATTAGCACTATTGCAGACATTGAGGCTAAGTTTCCAGCTAATGCCATGCATGCAAAAACATGTGCTCCTCTTTCTATCAATGAAAATGTAAAAGATATCTCAAATGCGTTTATTACCCCTAACCCAGCACAGGCACAAGCTAATTTGCATTTAGATCTTACGAAGGCAGTAACTATTCAATACCAAGTTGTTGATGTTGCAGGTAAAATAGTTTATCAATCAAGCAATGTATTATTTGCTACAGGCACTTCTAATTTATCTATTCCTGTACATCAGTTTACAGCTGGTTTGTATATGGTAAATGTGTTGGCTAATCATCAAAAATATGCAACTATTAAATTAAACGTTTTATAATTGCTTAGTATTATAAAGTTTGTAAAAAGGTCAGCTAATTGCTGACTTTTTTTATTTTGTTGCATGAATCTTCTATTATATTTCTGAATTGCAATTATCTTTACCGCATCAACAATGAAAAATTTTACAGAAGCACAAATTCTTTTTGAAGATTATTTAGCAAAAGAAACATTTAAGCCATCGCCAGATAATTTATACGACCCTTGTAGGCATATTATGGCTATTGGTGGTAAACGTATTAGGCCTGTTTGTGTATTGATGGCAAATGAACTATATGCTCCAATTACAGAAGACGCTTTGCATGCAGCAAGTGCTATAGAGTTGTTTCATAATTTTACATTGATACACGATGATATTATGGATAATGCGCCTTTGCGCCGTGGCAAGCAAACAGTGCATGAAAAATGGAATATGCCAACCGCTATTTTAAGTGGCGATGTAATGAATGTATACGCTTATCAGCATTTAGCCAAGGTGCATCCAAAATATTTGCAAGCTATATTGCAAGTATTTAATACCACTGCAATTGAGGTGTGCGAAGGGCAACAAATGGATATGGATTTTGAGCAGCGCGATGATGTAAGCATTGCAGAATATATACACATGATTACTTTAAAAACTAGTGTGCTATTGGCAGCTGCGCTAAAAATAGGTGCAATACTTGGTGGTGCCACAGATAGTGCTACCAATATGATATACGAGTTTGGAAAAAATATTGGGATTAGTTTTCAGTTGAAAGATGATTACCTAGATGCTTACGGCAGTGCCGAAAAAATAGGCAAGCAAATTGGTGGCGATATATTAAGCAATAAAAAAACTTATTTATATTTAAAGGCAAAAGAAAAAGCTAATGCCCAACA
>CAIXQW010000296.1 GCA_903921675.1 uncultured bacterium
CGCCAATACACAAACTAGTTATCTGGATGCTATGGGCAAAGAAATGCCAGATACTTTAGACGGAGAAATGGAATCGGATAGTATAATGCTGCGATTTGTTACTAATCCAAACGACGAAGTAGATGAAGCAGATTTAATAATAGTAAAATCATTAGATAGCGTAGGTGCCGATATAAAAACTGCAAAAAAAAAGAAAAAAAAATGGTTTCAATATGATGCAGAGGATAGTGAAAATTCTTCTGCTGAAAGTGCTTCATTGATAGATTCTAGTGTTATTAAAAAGACTTTGTCAAAAGCAGCTAATGAAAATGAAAGTAGTGAAATATCTGCAGCTGATTTAGATAAAGAGGCTGTAGCTGCAGATGATGGAATATTAACTGCAGGCTATTCTAAATCCAAATCTAAACTAGAGAAAATGATGGAACGAATGGAAGAAATAAGAATCGGCTATTCGCAAATGGATGAAAAATTTTACAAAGCAAAACTAATACAGCAGGCACGGCTTAGTACACTTTGGGTAGAGTATGCAGATAGTGCTAGTAGATTTTTAAGAGAATATTTAATAGATACCTTATTAGCAAAACAAACCTATAAAGATAGTGCTTTACATTTTATAGAAACCGGAGATGAACATTTAGAAAATAAAGAATATGAAGAAGCATTAACCGATTATAATGCTGCAATGATAATAGAACCAATGATGCTGCCAATATATTGGCGAATGGGAGATGCCTATATGTTGCTTGGCGAAGACAGTATGGGTAATGAATTTTTCAAATCTGCATTATTGTTAGATTCTACTACACCGAATACAATTTTTCATATTGCACAGTTTTATTATAATAAAGGAAATTATCAAAAGGCATTAGAAAAAGCAGCGGAAGCTATGCTATTTTATCCTGATAAAATATTTTTTGAAATGATAAAAAATATTTCGGATAAAACAGCAAGTGATTATGTAAGCCAATGGATACCAAGATTAGTTTTTCCCATTTCTCCTAAAAATAAAACGGAAGAATGGTTAGCCGACGAAAAAAATCCATGGTTTGATTATCAAAGTGCAAAAATGAATTTTGTAATATATGCAGATGAAAATGGTATTATGCGGTTTAATGAAAAAACTCCTGAAAGATATTTAGAAGTAGCTTGTTTTATGAATATGTTAGATAGTAATAAAGAGGTAAAAGAGCTAAAATTTGCAAGAGAGATGCGCAAAATTGGCTACTTAGATTGTTATACTTTAATCAGTTTGTTTCATGTAGATTTATATCCACAGTTTAAAGATTTAGCGCAGCATAATCCAGAGAAAATTAAAAAATATTTTGCAATGCTATTAAATTGGGATAAGCATAAATACGATGAAGTGCGAAAAGAAAAACCTGTTATAGAAGAAAAGAAGAAGCAAAAAAAATAATTTATTAGGAAAATCAACATGAGGAACGAGTGTTAGATTTTCCAATCCCGATATCGAGGTTATACTCAGTACAAGTGCTGACTTACGCCAATTATAACATCCGTAGGCACGAAGCTATCGGAAGGGTTAATAATTAGCAGTTCTACTGCGATTCCTATTTTTCCCCATCCTGACTAAAAATGTCGGGACTACTTTGGGGTACATAGCCTGTGATAAAATTTTAAACGCA
Source organism: uncultured bacterium (assembly GCA_903921675.1). GTDB lineage: Bacteria > Bacteroidota > Bacteroidia > Chitinophagales > Chitinophagaceae > CAIXQW01. The sequence continues at coordinate 1,644 of CAIXQW010000296.1, forward strand.
AAACCAACCATTCATCCCAAATAATTAATTGGTATCTAAAAAAAATTACCTTTACATAAATGAAGTGGAAAGACATTATACAATTAGCCCTGCGTAGCATTCGGGCCAATCGTATGCGGTCTAATATTACAGTGGTTATAATTGCAATGGGTATTTCTGCATTGGTAGGTATTATTACTGCTGTAAATGCAATTCAAAATACTATTGCATCCAACTTTAGCCAAATGGGCGCCAATACGATTACCATTAATCATTTTCAGTTTTTTGGAAAAAACAAGAAGAATCAACCTGGCCAAAGGATAAAAAACGATGGTAATAATAAAATTACATACGAAGAAGCTATAGCATTTAAAAAGCAATTTTATTTTCCAAGCATTACATCCATTCATATTTTAGCATCGCAAAGTGCAATTGTAAAAAAAGGAAGCGAAAAAAGTAATCCAAATATTTGGGTGCGTGGGGTAGACGAAAATTATTTATCTGTAGCAGATAATGGTTTGGCAATTGGTAGAAATTTTTCTAATATAGATATGCAAAGTGGGGCAGATGTATGTATAATTGGAAATGGATTAGCTAAAACTTATTTCAATAAAAAACCATTGCGTGCAATAAATAGAGTGATAAGCTTGAATGATAGGAAGTATAGAATTATAGGTGTACTTAATGCCAAAGGCAGCAGCCTAATAGACAGAACAGATAATATGCTTTTGGTAAGTGTGCCAAATGCTCGAAGAGTTTTTACCAACGGCGATAAAGTGTATAATATCAGTATCAAATTAAATAATGTAAAACAATTGGAAATTGCAGCAGGCGAAGCAGAAGGTGTAATGCGTGCTGTGCGCAAATTAAGTGTACAAGAAGCAAGTAATTTTGTGGTAAATAAAAACGATGCTGTTGCAGAAAATTTATTAGAAAATATTAAATATGTTACTTTTGCAGCCATCTTTATAGGTATTATTACTTTACTTGGCGCAGCAATAGGGCTGATGAACATTATGTTGGTAGCGGTGGCAGAGCGCACCAAAGAGATTGGGTTAACAAAAGCAATTGGGGCACAAAGTCAAACAGTACGTAGACAATTTTTAAGTGAATCTATTTTAATTAGTAGCAAAGGAGGTTTATGGGGAATTGGTATAGGTATTTTATTGGGGAATATTATCAGTCTAATTTTCAAAAGTCCATTTATCATTCCTTGGGCTTGGATAACTTTGGCAATTGTTATATGTGTAATTGTTGGTTTAGTATCTGGTATTTATCCTGCAATAAAAGCTAGTAAATTAAACCCTATTCAGGCTTTGCGCTATGAATAATTGAATAGCCTATCTGTATTTAATTATTTGCTATTACTCCTATTTTCCACTATTTTTGCTCCTCATAAAAATTTAAAATATTCATGTCATATTTATTTACATCAGAGTCTGTATCAGAAGGACACCCAGATAAAGTAGCCGACCAAATATCGGATGCATTAATTGATAATTTTTTAGCGTATGATGCTAACTCTAAAGTAGCATGCGAAACTTTAGTTACAACTGGTCAGGTGGTGTTAGCTGGAGAAGTAAAATCAGAGGCATATTTAGATGTTCAAGAAATAGCTCGTGAAGTAATCAAAGAAATTGGTTATACAAAATCCGAGTATATGTTCGAGGCAAATTCTTGTGGAATATTTTCTGCAATTCATGAGCAAAGTGCAGACATCAACCAAGGTGTAGATAGAAAAGTAAAAAGCCAAAGTTTTGAAACCAAAGCAAATGCACAAGGTGCTGGAGACCAAGGTATGATGTTTGGATACGCTACCCGCGAAACAGAAAACTATATGCCATTGGCTTTAGATTTGGCTCATAAAATTCTAAAAGAATTATCTAAAACTCGCCGTGCAGGTAAAGAATTGCAATACTTAAGACCCGATGCAAAAAGCCAAGTAACTATCGAGTACGACGATAATAATAATCCTGTAAGAATAGATACAATTGTTGTATCTACTCAGCATGATGATTTTGCAAAGGAATCTGTGATGCTTGCAAAAATCAAGAAAGACATTATCGAAGTAATTATCCCTCGTGTAAAAAAACAATTGAAGCCAAACTTGCAAAAGTTGTTCAATGATAAAATTGTTTACCACATTAATCCTACTGGTAAGTTTGTAATTGGCGGTCCTCATGGCGATACAGGCCTTACAGGTCGCAAAATTATTGTAGACACTTATGGTGGAAAAGGTGCTCACGGAGGTGGTGCATTTAGTGGGAAAGACCCTAGTAAAGTAGATAGAAGTGCAGCATATGCAACTCGCCATATTGCTAAAAATTTGGTAGCAGCTGGTTTGTGCGACGAGGTGTTAGTGCAGGTATCTTATGCAATTGGTGTGGCTAAACCATGTGGATTGTTTTTAAATACTTACGGTACAGCTAAAGTAAATATGAATGATGGCGAATTAGCTAAAAAAGTAGAAAAGATTTTCGATATGCGCCCTTATGCAATTGAACAGAGATTAAAATTACGGAATCCAATTTATTCTGAAACTGCATCTTATGGCCATATGGGTCGTAAAAACGAAATGAAAACTAAAATTTTCAACAAAGGCAAAAAGAACGAATTGAAAGTGCAAGTAGAATTATTTACATGGGAGAAATTAGACTATGTAGACCAAGTGAAAAAAGCATTTGGATTGAAATAATCGTGCAGATTAATTGAAATAAAATACAAAACCTCGCAAGTAATTGGGAGGTTTTTTTTGTGAGCTAATTTTTGTTGCAATCACCTTATATAAAAAAAATCCCTACAAATATTGTAGGGATTTTTAAAATTTATAAGTAACCTTACTTAGTCTTTTATACCTTTCGTTTCAATCTCCTCTCTAAGCATTGTAATTATTTCTGCAATTGGCATTACACCTTTATCGCCAATAAATTTAGCACGCACCGCAGCAGCTCCAGCTTCCATTTCTTTTTCACCAACTACTAGCATGTAAGGTACACGAGCTAATTCTGTATCTCTGATTTTTTTACCAATTTTTTCATTTCTATCATCTACTTCACAACGAATTTTTGCTTTGCGTAATTGCTTATTTACTTCATTTGCATAAGGTAAATACTTATCAGAAATAGGCAATACTTTTACTTGCAAAGGAGCTATCCATAATGGGAAATTACCAGCATAATGTTCTATCAAAAATCCTATGAATCTTTCATGTGTTCCTAATGGTGCACGATGAATAATTAATGGCGTTTCAGAAGTATTTTCGCTAGTGTTATAACTCAATTTAAACCTTGCGCCTTGCGCAAAATCTACTTGGTTAGTTGCCAATGTAAATTCTCTACCAATTGCACTCCAAATTTGCACATCTATTTTAGGGCCATAAAAAGCACCTTCGTCTTGTACTTCTATAAAAGGGATATTACTTTCTATTAATACCTTACGCACCATAGCTTCTGTTTGCAACCACAATTCAGGCTCGTTGATATATTTCTGTCCTAATTTTGCAGGATCATGCAGGCTTAAACGCATTACGTATTTATCTATTCCAAATATTTTAAAATATTTTAAATACATATCATTTACTGCTCTAAACTCATCAGCAAATTGTTCTTTTGTACAATAGATATGTGCATCATTCATATGCAAACATCTTACACGCATCAAACCAAATAACTCACCACTCTGTTCGTATCTGTAACAAGTGCCATACTCAGCCAAGCGATAGGGCAAGTCTTTGTAACTGCGTGGCTCCGCATCAAATATTTTATGATGATGAGGGCAATTCATCGCTTTTAAATAATATTTAGTGCCATCCATCTCCATAGGTGGATACATGCTTTCTGCGTAATATGGTAAATGCCCACTAGTTAAGTACAAACTTTCTTTGGCAATATGTGGAGTTACTACTCTTTTATATCCTGCATCTTCTTCTGTTTCTTTTGCAAGATTTTCTAATTCCTCAATAATAATTGTTCCGTTAGGCATCCAAAGTGGCAAGCCTTGCCCAATATCATCATCCATAGTAAAAATGCTCATCTCTTTACCTATCTTACGATGGTCGCGTTTTTTGGCTTCTTCTAACATTGCCAAATGCTCATCCATCTCTTTGGTTGTAGGGAAAGTAACACCGTAGATGCGAGTTAATTGTTTATTTTTTTCATCACCTTTCCAATAAGCACCTGCAAGGCTAGTTAATTTAATAGCTTTAATTAAACCTGTATGTGGAATATGTGGGCCGCGGCATAGGTCCGTAAATTCTCCTTGTGTATAAAAAGTAATGTTGCCATCTTCTAAGCCATTCAACAAATCCAATTTGTATTCATCACCTTTTTCTGTAAAGTAGGCTATTGCTTCTGCCTTGCTCATTTGTTTTCTTGCATAGGCATTATTTTTCTTGGCAAGCTCTAACATTTTCTTTTCCAACTTTTCTAAATCAGCATCATTTAGTTTGTAGTCTCCCATATCTATGTCGTAGTAGAATTGCTTATCCAATGCAGGTCCTACCCAAAATTTAACTCCAGGGAAACATAATTCCACAGCCTCTGCTAATAGATGCGCACTGCTATGCCAAAAGGTATTTTTACCAACAGGGTCATCCCATTTTATTAATTTAAAATTAGAATCATTTGTAATTGGTCTGCTCAAATCCCAAACTTCTCCATTTACTTCTGCCACTAACACCGCTCTTGCTAATCCTTCGCTGATGCTTTTTGCTATATCCATTCCGGTAACACCTGCTTCGTATTGGCGCACTCCACCATCAGGTAATGTTATGTTTATCATAGTGTGCAAATATAGTTAATTTGAGATTGATTTATTTTGATAATTTAAA
>CAIXQW010000297.1 GCA_903921675.1 uncultured bacterium
CTTATTTGCTACAACTTGTGTAATAAATACGCAAGCACAAGTAACTCGCAAAGTATTAATTGAAGAATTTACTGGTACATGGTGCCCAAATTGCCCTGATGGTCATACCATTTTAAAAGGTATTGAAACAAGCTACCCAGGTAGAACAGTTGTGGTAGGTATGCATAACGCAGATGCTTATAATATACCCTATGAAACAGCTATGGAAAATGCATTTGCGGTAGCTGCCTTTCCTAGAGCAGCTATAGACAGGGTAATTTATAGTGGAGGAAATGCCAATGTAATGAGTAGAAGTTATTGGGATGGTGCTGTAGCAGCCAGACTAAATGTAACATCTCCAGTAGAAATAAAAATTTCTCCTTCTTTAGAAGCGTCAACTAGAACAGTAACTGTAAAAATAGATTACACATTTAAAGCAGATGTGTCTGAAGAAACAAGATTAACATGTGTACTACTAGAGGATAGTATTCTAGCTTCTCAAGCAGGTGCAACAGGTACTTACACTCACATGGATGTTTGCAGAGCATTATTATCTGCAGATAATTGGGGAGATGCAAACCACCCTGCAACTGTAACAAATGGCCAAGCATTTTCTAAAACTTACACTTATGTTGTGCCTGCTGCCATAAATTTAAACAATATGAGAGTAGTAGCATTTATCAATAAGAAAATAGGCACTACTCCTGTATATGATGCTGGTACAGCTATATTAAATGCAGAAGAAGCTAAAGTATACAACGCTCCACTATCTATTTCTGAAACAAATAAAACTAATGCAAAGACAAATTGCTATCCAAATCCATTTACAGATATTACAGCACTAGATTTTACATTACAAAATGATGGAAATATAAATGCATTTGTTACGGATGTTAATGGAACTATTATCTATCAATTCTTTAATGAGAAAAGAAGTGCTGGCAACCACACTATTTATTGGGGTGGCACTAGCAATGACAATACGGCGGTTGCAAATGGTTTATATTTCATAAATGTAATAAGTGCTGAAGGAAAAATATCTTCGCCTGTAATTTTAAAAAGATAATTAAATGAAAACGTAGTTTCAAAATGGCTATCTCCAAATTGGAGGTAGCCATTTTTATTTAGCCTTTCTGCTAGGCCACCAACTTGCCAATACAGAAATAAATAACACAGTTATAAGCACTAATGCAAAATCTGTCCAAAGCATTTTTACAGGATAGGCATCTAATAAAAAACTATCGCCAGCCATTTTTACAATTTTATATTTTGCTTGAATTGCGCAAATCATAAATGCTAAACCACAACCTAAAACTGCACCAAACATGCCAATAAAAACACCTGTGGCTAGGAATATATTTTTTGTAGCTTGCTCAGGATTGCCCAAGGCTTTTAGTATAGCAATATCTTTTTTCTTTTCTAATACCAACATACTTAAACTGCCAAGCATATTAAAACTTGCAATTAGTAGCATAAAACTCATGATAGCATACACCATCCATTTTTCGCTTTTCAGCACATAATACAAAGTCTTATTTTGCTGATATCTTGTTTCTGCTTTTAAATTTTGGGATGCCAAATACGATTCGTTAAGCTTTACAAATTGCTCTGCAGTGGCATCGTTTTTCAATTTTATTTCTAGCGCAGTAATAGCATTACTATCCTGCATTACATTTTGCATTTGCATTAAACTGGTAATGCAATATTTATTGTCAAATTCTTCTTGCACACTAAATATGCCTGCTACATACATAGATGCTTCTGTGTATGCATCTTGTAAAGAAATATTTTCCGCATTACTTTTAAAAGTAAAAACACTAACTGGAGCAATGGTTTGTTCGCTTATACTCATTCTGTTGGCAATAGACAAGCCAATTATTAATCTTGGTTCTGCTGTAAAAATATTTGTATCACCATATCGTATTACTTTATTTAAATTAGTAATAGCAGCATAATTTTCATCTACACCTTTTAGTGTTATAATACTTTGCGATTCTCCTGCACTTAATAAAACATTTGCTTCAAGGCTTTTACCCACCGTTATCACATTTGGTTGCTGCTGTATGTATTGCACAGTTTTATTATCAACTGTAAAAGTCTTGTCTTGAATACTTGTAATTTTTATATCTGTATAAAAGCTAGTATATAGGCTTCTTACAAAGCCATCTATGCCATTAAATACACTTAGCACAGTAATTAAAGCAGCTGTGCCAATTGTAATTGCAATTATACTTACCCAAGAAATAATATTGACAGCTCTTGTTTTTTTGGAATTGAATAAATATTTTTTTGCAAAAGTAAATAGCATCATGTTTATTAATAAACTAAAGTGGAAATTTACTCGCCTGTTTTATTTTGGCTGCGCAATTCTTCTAAACGTTTTTTATCTTCTTCTAATTGCTTAAACAATTCTTCCATTTTAAATACATGCTCCAAAGTGTCGTCTTTGAAAAAAGTAAGTGTAGGTATTCTGCGTAAAGAATTTTTTAAACGATTACCCAAATGGCCTCTCCACTCACTGGTCTTTTCTTTAATGGTTGATAGCATTTCATCAGCGTCAGCAATCTGAAAAAAACTAAGGTAAATTCTAGCTTCATAGAGGTCTGGAGTAATTCTTACATCGCTTACACTTACCATACCATTATTGTTAATAATATTATACCCTTCTTTTGCAAAAATTTCAATCATTTCTTTTTTAATCACCTTTGCAATCTGAATTTGTCTTTTTCCTTGTTCCATTATAGCTGCAAAGTTAAGGTATAGATGTTAGAATCTTAAATGCTAAATAGGAAGTTTAAAAATATAATTGCCTGTTAAACTAGTATTTCAGTGGGTGCTGTGTTCTATATTTGCATATTGAAAAATATTATTCCAATCTTCCAATTTTTAAAAGGCAAAGGCTCTGAAATTTTTACTTTTGCTTTTTGCAACTTGCTTAGCGTAGTTTTTAGCATGCTAAGCCTAGTAATGTTGATTCCATTTTTAAACTTATTATTTGGCAAAGAGGCACTAGTGATGCGAAATCCTGGCCTGCACTTTACAAGACAGGGGCTTGGCAACTATTATAAATATTTAATGAGTGATATTGTAATACAACATCAAGACAATAAAATTTGGGTAGTTATTTTTATTTGTGTTTCTGTATTGGTATTTATTATTTTGAAAAATTTGTTTTTATACATTTCTAGGTTTACGCTGCATCCATTGCGCAATGGCATTGTAAGAAAATTGCGTGCAGAAATGTTTGAAAAAATTATGAACTTGCCAATAGGCTTTTTTACTAACGAAAGAAAAGGAGATGTAATGGCTCGCATGACAAACGATATTGGTGCTGTAGAAGAAAGTATTGTAAGTGTGATGGATTTATTATTTAGCGCTCCAATTACAATAATTTTTTATTTAGCAATACTAATTACACTTAGTCCAAAGCTATGTATTTTTCTATTTATTTTTCTGCCTTTAGCGGGTTGGATAATTGGCAGAATAAGTAAAAATTTAAAAAGCCAAAGCACTAATAATAGTATTCGTGTTGGCAATTTATTAAGCATCTTAGATGAAACACTTGGTGGCTTGCGCATCATTAAAGGTTTTAGTGCCGAAAAAATTCAGCAATTAAAATTTACACACGAAAATAATTATTTAAACAAATTAAATAACCAAATAGCCATGCGTAGAGAGCTAGCTAGCCCATTAAGCGAAACCATGGGCATAGCTGTAATGTGTGTGGTACTTTGGTTTGGTAGTACTTTGGTGTTTGGCAGCGGAGAAATTAATGGCGATACTTTAATTGCATTTGTTTTGGTATTTACACAATTGATAGATCCATTAAAAAAATTCTCACAAATATTTTACAATATTAGCAAAGGCAATGCTAGCCTTGAGAGAATTAATCAAATATTATTGGCTACTAATACGGTGGTGGAGAAAAAGAATGCGTTGCCATTGCCTTCATTTACTAAACATATAGAATTAAGAGACGTATCTTTTAGCTATGGCGAGCATGCTATTTTACATCATATCAATTTAAATATCGAATATGGTAAAACAATTGCATTGGTAGGCGCAAGCGGCAGCGGAAAGAGCACTTTAGCAGATTTAATTCCACGCTTTCATGATGCAACTGGTGGAAAAGTATTAATAGATGGTATAGATATTAAAGAATATAAAATAAAAGATGTTCGCGCATTGATGGGCATAGTAAGCCAAGAAGCAATTTTATTTAATGATACCATTGCCAACAATATTGCTTTAGCAAAAAGTAATGCCACTGCCCAACAAATAGAAGAAGCAGCAAGGATTGCCAATGCACATGATTATATTTCTAAAAAAGAAAATCAATACAATAACAATATTGGAGATAGAGGCAATAAACTAAGTGGAGGAGAAAAACAAAGGCTAACTATTGCAAGAGCAATTTTAAAAAATCCTCCTATATTGATATTAGATGAAGCTACAAGTAGCCTTGATACAACAAGTGAAAAAATAGTGCAGGATGCTATTAATACACTAATGAAAAATAGAACATGTATTATTATAGCACATCGCTTGAGCACTATACAAAATGCAGATCAAATAATTGTAATGGATAAAGGCCGTATTGCTGAGCAAGGAACACATCAACAATTATTAGCATTGAATGGACTATATAAAAATTTAGTAAGCTTGCAACAATTAGCTTAGTTTAATTTTATTTACAAGCATTATACTCCTCTAATATCTTTAGGTATACATCCTGATTTACATTTTTCAAGTCTATCAAAGATACTTTATAACCATCTTCTTTATCTTTAATTTTTTTTGCTAAATCAGCGCAATCATCTAACATTTTACTCATATACTTATTAAAAGGAGTAATACCCAAAGTACCACCAATAGGGCCTAATATTACAGACTTATCTTCTTTAGTTGTAATTACACATAAATCCTTCTGTAAATAAATTTTACCTGGAGATTGGGTACTATATTCATCTTTATACAATCTAAACATCACCATTTTATCGTCGATATTTTTTGATAAACTAGCAGCGAAAATATTATAACTACCTTTGTCATCTTTTAATTTAATAGGATAAAATTTCAATGTGCCTATTTCAACATAATTTACATCACTAGGATAAATAATTACAGGTTTCATTTTGTTTTCTAAAATTAATTGCATGCTACCTAAAGAGTTATAGGACATTCCTACCTGATATTTAATTTTACCAGATTCTGCCTCTCCATTTTTATAGTGAATAGTACCATCATTCATCATAAAATGTATACTATTGCCATCCATTTGTAGCATATCATCTGCTATTTGCATTAATTCTGCCGCATTTTGTGCATGCAATGTGGTTTTACAAAAAATTATACAAATTAATAATGTAAATATATTTTTTATTGCTTTCATAAGAGCAAAAATAGTAAATTTGGCCCATGAATATTTTAAATACAAAAATAATTTTAGCCACTACTATATGCATAAGCAGTTTAGCTACAAAGGCACAAACAATAGAATATAGCAAGCGAAAAAACAATTACACTGTAAATGATACGGTTATAGCCAAGTTAGATATTAAAGGAAATGGATTTGGCAGATGTAGAAGTTTTTTTGTAAAAGACCTTAATGAAAAAAAATTAATTGAATATAATAACATTGCTGAAAAAGATACTTTTGGTGGTTTTCATGGTTGGTACAATGTAAGCATACCAGAGTTCAACTTACAATTTAATATGGATGAAAACCAAGACTTAAATAGCGAAAAGTTTTTTGCAAATGTACCTATTGCATTTAAGTTGATGAATGTAGATGGCAAATTAAATAAAGATGCTTGTAAAAAATTTGCTGCTCAAAATTCTTTTAGCAACGAAAAAGCATTTCATCGATTAAACGACAGTCTTAAAGCCTTAGTTAGCGGCGATAGACCAATTGTAGCACGTAATAGAAAATATCCACCTTATGCTGATGCAAATGGCAGAATTGGTCAAGGTGATGATGTAATAGGTAAGTGGGAATTGAAAGTAATTCCTAATAATATCCCAGGTTCTTCAATGGCACCAACTCGTATAATATATATTAAAAATACTGTAGGTACTTTGTTGGCTATCTATTATAAAGGCGCCACAGATTATACCATGTTTGGTAAAAAGAAGGAAACAGTAAGCTTAAATCCTGGAGCTACAAAAGTATTTTCTGGCAATGAATCAGATATTTTACTGATTGGAAAAATAGCAGAAGATTTAGTTTATCGTGGTATCTTGTAATACTATCCTTAAATGATTGATAAAATTATAATTATCATTTATTGCTTCTTCTAAAGATGAAAGTACTATTGGCAAATACATTACGCAGCATGCTACAATTGCTTTCTTAGTGGCAAGCAGACATAAACCATTACAATATACGTATGTAGATATAAAATTAATATCGATTGGATTACCTTAGTTTGGAATTAATACCAGTGTAGTTTCTTTGCACCCGATTACACGTTTTTCAGAAATAGTGACCTGAAACTATACAAACCATCAATTTGGCATGTAAAATTAATGTGTATTAGAGGATACAGACTAGCTGTGCATTATAAGTTGTGCCAACTAATTCAGTAAATACAATATAAATTAATACCAGTAAACTTATAC
>CAIXQW010000298.1 GCA_903921675.1 uncultured bacterium
ACCAATGAATTACTTCACCACAGAAACTCCTTTTATTATTGCAGGTCCGTGCAGCGCCGAAACCGAGGAGCAAATGATAAACGTTGCATCGCAATTAAAAGATGCACCTATATGCATGATGCGTGCAGGTGTGTGGAAGCCAAGAACTAAACCAGGTGGCTTTGAAGGCATGGGAGAAAAAGCATTGCCGTGGTTGCAAACCGCAAAAGCTATACATGGTAAACCAATTTGCATTGAAGTAGCTACCCCAGAACAAATAGAACTAGCCTTAAGATATAATATCGATTGCATTTGGATAGGAGCAAGAAGCACAGTTAGTCCATTTATCATTCAAGAGTTAGCTGATGCATTGCGCGGTGTAAAAATTCCATTGCTGATTAAAAATCCAATTAACCCAGATATCGATTTGTGGCAAGGTGCTATTGAAAGATTTGCAAATGCTGGAATGCAAGATATTGGTGTAATACATAGAGGCTTTAGTAGCTACGATAAAAATAGTAAGTACCGCAACAAACCCAATTGGACTATTCCGATAGAGTTAAAAAGAAGGATGCCAGAGTTACCTATAATATGCGACCCTAGCCATATTACAGGCCAGAGAGATCTGATAGCACATGTAAGCCAACGTGCTATGGATTTGCATTTTGATGGATTGATGATAGAAACACATCCATCGCCAGATAATGCATGGAGCGATGCTAAGCAGCAAGTAACACCCCATATACTTAAAAAAATATTAAGTGAATTAAAAATAAAAAATGGTTCTGTAACCAACCTAAATGCACAATTACAAATAGAAGATATTAGGCAAATGGTAGATAGCTTGGATGCAGAATTGGTAGATATCATTAGCCGTAGAATGCAGCTGATGAAAAAATTAGGTGGTATTAAAGCAGAAAATAATATTAGCGTTTTTCAGCCAGAGAGATGGCGAGAAATAATAGAAAACAGAACCAAACAAGGAATTCCTTTAGCGTTAAATGAAGAATTTATTTTAAAATTATTCGAAGTATTACACGACAAAAGCATTAAAGTACAATTGGATGTGCTGAAAGAAAAATAAAAAAATAAACTTACAGTTGATTTTTTTATTTCACGAAATCTCAAGTTTCTTTAAAACGATTCAGAAATAATACTTCCCACTAGTTCTTTACCATTAGTAATATCAGCTGGTTTCTCTTCTGTTTCCGGCAAACTACCATATTATTCTGTCAATATTTACAACATAAATGTATCAACATTTTTGGATGATTATATTACATGTCCCAAGTTTACCTCGGAATTATATTGTTGAATTGCTTGTTTGCTGAATTGCTTAAATGTTTCTCTACATATTATTATTATCAAACTACTAACTTTTTTTATTATTAAAAATTGCACATTGCTAATTGCACATTGCTAATGGAAACACCTCTCCTACTTTTATTCCTTTTTCTGTTTGTACAAGCTTAGCGCATTCTGCATCTTTGTCGTGTTCAAAAAATAAAGTATAATTACTATCACATGCTTCTTTCATTATTTTTTCTTTTTCGTTGAGTGTAACCAATGGTTGCATATCATACGCCATAATCCAAGGTAGGCTTACATGGTGTGGACTAGGATATAAATCTGCACAATACAAAATTTTATTACCATTGTAATTGATTAATGGCAGCATCATTCCCTCTGTGTGTCCATTTACAAGTTTAATATGGATGTTATCATTAAACACTGCATTATCTTTTGCTTCTATAAATTTCAGTTGACCACTTTCTTGTATTGGTAAAATATTTTCTTTTAAGAAGCTGGCTTTTTCTCTAGCATTTGGTTGCGTAGCATTTATCCAATGCGTTTCGTTGCTCCAATACGTAGCGTTTTTAAAAGCAGGAATTAATTTTTCGCCATCTCTTACAATGGCTCCACCACAATGATCAAAATGCAAATGTGTTAAAATTACATCTGTTACATCATCTAGGCTATAGCCTTTGGTAGCTAAGCTTTTTTGCAAAGTATCATTGCCATGCAAATAAAAATGACTAAAAAATTTATCGTCTTGCTTATTGCCAATACCTGTATCAATCAATATCAATTGCTTGCCATCTTCTATCAGCATGCAACGCATACCCCAAGTGCACATATTATTATCATCTGCGGCATACACGCGCTGCCACATGCTTTTGGGCACTACGCCAAACATGGCACCACCATCTAATTTAAATAAACCTGTATTGATAGAATGAATTTGCATAAGACTGTAAATTTATAAAAGATATTGGAATGAAAAGGGGAATATTTGTGAGGTAGAAAAGTTTTATACTTTAAATTATCAATTAAGATTTACACCTGCTCTACTTTCTTAAAATCGTATTTTACTGTCAACAATACTATCAAGCCAATTAAAAAATATACACCTAAAGATAAAGCACTCATGCGCATACCAGTTACATTGGCTATTAATCCAAAGGTGGTAGTACCAATTACAATTCCCATTTTTTCTACAAAATCTAAAAAGCTAAAATAAGAAGCTACTTTGTTTTCGTGCTCAGGAGAATTTTGTAAAATGTCTAGTTCTATTTCTGCATTATTCATAGGTAGCATTTTGCTAAATGTACTGCGGCAAAGGCTTTGCGTGCCTCCCATGATTAGGCCAACAACAAATGCTAAAATATAAAAAGCAGCAGCATCAAACACTAAATAACTTGCACCTGCACATACTCCCATCCATATTACTAGCATACTTGCAATGCTTGCAATGTTGCCTTTCCATGCACTAATTTTGCTAAACAACCATGCGCCACCTATTGCTACAAATTGTATTATTAGTACTACAGTTATTAATTCGGCTTGTTCCAGATTTATTTCTTTTGCAGCAAAATATGTAGCCATGTACATAATGGTTTGCACACCCATTGTTATAAAAAAGAAAGCTAACAAATAATTTTTTAGATGTTGCTGATGTTGCAATTCATCCCACACTCTACCCAATTTTTTGTAGCCACTTTTCAATACAGACTCTCCGGATTTTAACACAGTAGCTTTCCCATCTTTTAAAACACTAAATGGTATTTGGCTAAAGCCCAACCACCAAATGCCTACTAATACAAAAGAAACACGTGGAGGAATACTATTCTCTATCCACATATACTTTTCGTTTAATAATATAAAAGCCAAACATGCTATCAATAAACTTACGCTACCTATATAACCCATAATAAATCCTTTGGCACTTACACTATCTTGCTGGTTTTTACTGGCAATTTCTGGCAAATAGGCATTGTAAAAAACAATGCTACCACAATAACCAATACAAGCAATAATGCTAAGGCTTACACCATACCAAGTATTCACATTTACCTTATCACCTTTAAAGAAAAATAATCCAGCACAGGCTATTGCACCTATGGTACAAAAAAAACGCATAAAGGCTTTTTTGTTTCCTTTGGTATCTGCAATGGCGCCTAATATTGGCGATACACATGCAATAATTAAAAATGCTAAGGCAATGCTCCAAGATGCAATAGACTCTGAAGCAAATGATTTGCCAAATAATGAAATTTGGTCTGGCACACATGCTGTAAAATATGCAGGAAAAATTGCGCTTGTAATTATTAAATTGTAGGCAGAGTTTGCCCAATCATACATGGTCCAAGCGCGAATTGTTTTTTTATCATTTAGCATACTTATTTGTAATTACTGATTTGAATTTGTTGGGTACAAAATTCGTATTCGTGTGCATCATTACTACTAACTAATACTAGTTTTTCCATTGCAAATTCTGCAATCATTCTTTGATATAATGCAATGCCATGCACATCTAAATTACTACAAGGTTCATCTAGCAAAATCAGTGGCGCATCTATCATAATGCTTTGCGCTAATTTTACGCGTTGCTTCATGCCGCTACTAAAATTTTCTATCAATTTATTGGTAGCATCTTGCAAACCAATGTAGGCAATTATATCTGCAATTGGCAGTAAAGGTTTTTTGTATTGAAAATGAAATTCAAAAAATTCTTGTAATGTATATTCTTCTATGAGCTCCATAGCTGGCGCACAAAAACCAATATACTTAAATATTTTATCGGCAGGAATTTCAGCATCATGATGACTGTACTTTATTTTACCAAACGAAGGCATAATATAACCAGCAATCATTTGTAATAAGGTGCTTTTGCCAGAACCATTAATACCCAATAGTGCAACTTTTGCAGGTGTAGTCAACTCTAAATTTACATCGCGCACAATCCATTGCTGATTGTAACGTTTAGAAATATTTTGAAGTTGTATCTGCATAAAATATTAGAAAGGGAATAGCTATATCAATTATTTCTTTTTTGCTTTAGCAGCTTCCGCTTTTTTATCTGCAGCTTTTTTATCTGCCACTTTTTTGGCATCTGTAGATGTTGATTTCTCGGTTTTTTTAGCACCAGAAGTTTTGCTATTAATTGCAGGTTTTGGAGATGTCGTTTTTTTATCTGTATTTATAGGTAAAGTATTTTTACTATTTCCAGCTATTTGTTCTGTAGTATACTTAGGAGTAGTTTTTGGAGGCACAACAGTATTTGTAGCTACAGGAATTACTTTTTTTGGCTTTGGTAGTGGTGGTGGTGCATACACAATTTTATCCATAATTTTTTTC
>CAIXQW010000299.1 GCA_903921675.1 uncultured bacterium
AATCATCCAAGTTGGGAAATACATACAATTAAGCACTATCAAATACAATGCAACTTTGCTGCTACTTATGGCCAGCAATTTGCCTGTTTAAACAACGTGCAACCAAGCTCCATTATGCTAGCAGAAGGATCTGCAATAAGTGTAGATTGGAAGCGAACAAAATTTTAAAAATAAAAGAATACATGAAGCAAATAAAAAAAGAAAACATTGCCACAAAAATTTGTTGTAATTGTAATAAAATATTTACATGGCGAAAAAAGTGGGAGAAAAATTGGGAAGCTGTAAAATATTGTAGCGATAAATGCAGAAAGAAAAGATAGGCATGAAAAATAAAAAAACACTTCGCCTGCTGCTTGGCGACCAATTAAATAGCAAGCATAGTTGGTTTGCAACAACAGATGCATCTGTACAGTATGTATTGATGGAAATAAAATCGGAAACAAATTATGCATTGCATCACCTACAAAAAATAATTGGCTTTTTTGGCGCTATGCAATCTTTTGCGAAAAAGTTGCAGGCATTAGGACACCAAGTAATTTATATCCATTTAAACGACCCCAATAATTTACATTGTTTTGATAAAAATATCAGTACTATAATCAGCAATTATCAAATTACAACATTTGAATATCTGCAACCAGATGAGTATAGAGTAGATGAGCATTTAAAGCAGTTTTGTGCTAAATTATCCATAGAATCCTATGTATTTGACACCGAACACTTTTATAGTTCTCGCAGCGAATTATCTGAATTATTTGCAGGGAAAAAAACTTATTTAATGGAAACATTTTATAGGTATATGCGCAAAAAACACAAAGTATTATTAATAGATGATGACAAGCCAATGCATGGCAAATGGAATTTTGATGCAGACAATAGATCAAAATTGCCAAAAAATCATCAACCTATTGCGCCAATTGTTTTTAATAATGATTTGCACCATATAGAAGAAGAAATAAAAAAAGCGAACATAACCACTATTGGCAAAGTAGATAGCAAACATTTTATTTGGCCTATTGATAGAGAACAAGCAATCTCTGTATTAGAATATTTTGTAGCGCATTGTCTACCATTGTTTGGCACTTTTCAAGATGCAATGGCGCCAGAAGAATGGTCTATCTATCATTCACGGCTTTCTTTTTCTTTGAACCTAAAAATAATTTCTCCAGCAGAAGTTATCAATAAAGCAATTGCAGCACATTACAGTAGGCCAACAGAAATTGCATTTCATCAGTTAGAAGGATTTGTAAGACAAATTATAGGTTGGAGAGAATATATGCGGGGTATTTATTGGTTGAAAATGCCAGACTATGCAACTCTCAATTTTTTTGATAATACCAATACACTGCCAGAATGGTTTTGGACAGGCAATACAAAAATGAGCTGTTTAAAAAATACCATTCAACAATCTTTACAATATGCTTATGCGCACCATATACAGCGCTTAATGATTACAGGCAACTTTGCGTTATTAGCAGGTGTGCATCCAGATGCGGTAGACGCATGGTACTTGGGTATATATATAGATGCCATAGAATGGGTAGAAATTACAAATACCAGAGGAATGAGCCAATTTGCAGATGGTGGAATTGTAGGTACAAAACCATATATCAGCTCTGCGGCGTATATACATAAAATGAGTTCGTATTGCAGTAACTGTTACTATATGCAATCAAAAAAAACAGGCGATAAAGCATGCCCATTTAATAGTTTGTATTGGAATTTTTATCATCTGCACCAAGATAAATTATCCAAAAATCCTCGCATAGGTATGATGTACCAAATATGGCATAAAATGAACCCAACTGCAAAAGCAGAGTTATTGGCACAAGCCGATTATTATTTATCAAATATTAATGAATTATAAATGAAAAGGGCATTAGTTTGGTTTAAAACAGATTTGCGTTTGGAGGATAATGAAACACTGGTGCAAGCAATTGCGCAGTACGATGAAATAATACCAGTATATTGTTTTGATGATGCACATTTTACAACAACTGCTTTTGGCTTTAAAAAAACAGGAAGCTTTAGGGCACAATTTTTATTAGCATCATTAAAAGATTTAGATTGTAATTTAAGAACGCTTGGCTCAGGTTTGATGATTGCAAAAGGAAAACCAGAAATTGCAATTCCGCAAATAGTAAAAAATAATAATATTCAGAAAGTGTTTTGTATGGAGGAATTTGCCTTTGAAGAATTGCAAACATTGAATAAGGTAAAACACCAATTATTAAAAATAAACTGCAATATAGAAACATACAATACAAGCACTTTGTACCATCTTTCTGATTTACCTTTTGAAGCAAAAGCAATGCCAGATGTATTTACCAATTTTAGAATAAAAGTAGAAAAAGAAGGAACGGTAAGAAAAGCACTAGATAAGCCCAAAGCTATACCCTCTCCATCTATTGCACCTCTTGTATTACCTAGTTTACAAGAATTAGGTATGGCGCAAGTAACAATAGATGCAAGAGCAGTGCTGCACTTTAAAGGTGGGGAATCTGCAGCATGGGAACGCTTAACGCATTACTTTTTCAACACCCAACAATTATCTACCTACGCAGATACCAGAAACGGATTAATAGGTGATGCTTACTCCTCTAAATTTTCGGCATGGCTTGCCTTAGGATGCATTTCTGCAAAAAGTATTTATGCACAAGTAAAAATTTATGAACATACAATTATTGCCAACAAATCTACCTATTGGCTAATATTTGAACTGCTATGGAGAGATTATTTTAAATGGATGATGATGAAGTATGGTTTTCTTTTTTTTAAGAAGCAAGGCATAAAAATAAATTTGCCTAACCTTAACCAACACAATACACAGCTATTTGAAAAATGGCAACTCGGAAAAACAAATTGTAATTTTATAGATGCCAATATGCGCGAATTACAACTGACAGGTTTTATGAGTAATAGAGGAAGGCAAAATGTAGCAAGCTATTTATACCACGATTTACAATTGGATTGGCGTTTTGGTGCAGCCTATTTCGAACAACAATTAATAGATTATGATGCATGCAGCAATTGGTGCAATTGGGCCTATTTAGCAGGGGTGGGCAACGACGCAAGAATAACTAGAAAATTTAATATAGATAAGCAGGCGAAGGACTATGACAAAGAAGAAATATTTAGAAACCTTTGGCTAAATAAAAATTAGTATACGATGTAATAGCAATGGAGATAAAAATAGATTACTTCTAATATCTGTAATAAAATAAATACTAATTTATTAGTACATTATTGAATATAAAGTACTTGGATTGCCTCGCTTTCATTTTCCTTTTCGCCTATTAATAGTACAACAGTTTTATTACCAGAGTAAGTAAAAGTATAACTTGCAGCCGCATTGCCAATACTGTTAGCCTTGCTAGGTGGGCCTTCGCCAAAATCCCATAGGCAATTTGTAAATCCTCCATCAAAATTAGAACAATTTGTAAATATTACTTTTTCGCCAATACTAAAGGTGTCATGGGTAGTAGTGAAGCATGCTTTGTAGTTGTGTGGTTTATTGCAAGCAATCAGCAAAGTACTTAGCACAATAATAAGAATTATATTTATGTATTTGTTTACTTGCATGGTTATTAATTATTCATTCAGCTTTATTATTTACAAATATAAGAAAGAGAAAATTTAAGAACGTATAGGAAATTATTTTATAGTTATTAAAATTAATTGAATGTTCCTTTCAATACATAATAGTGGAAAGTAATATAACTAGATTAATTGGGCGCCCAACCAGGCGGCATAAAGGCATATGAAAATTTGGAACATATAGGAGCCCTACACAACTTTATTAGAAAGCTAGGTAAGTCTATTCGTAAAAGCATGAAGTTGATAAATATGGCTAGCAGTTAATGCAAACCATCATCCAACTATATAAAATTCATTTAAGCTAGCCTATCCAATTCATTATTCATAAAGAACCTACCTATACCTCATCTGCCAAAAATGAAAATCAGCCCCTTTTACTTGAAAAAATGGCATAAAACAACATAGTTTAATGCCAAAAATGAGCAAAATAGGCAGTTTGTACCCAATGGCATAATTACTGATAGTAACTAGCTATTAAATAATTTACAATAAAAATTTTTATACAAACATGGCAAAAGCAAAAGCAAAATTAAGCATTACGCCGCTACACGACAGAGTGGTAGTGCAGGCAGCACCCGCTGAAACAAAAACAGCTAGTGGATTAATTATTCCGGATACAGCAAAAGAAAAACCACAACGTGGCACAGTAGTAGCTGTAGGAAATGGCAAAGTAGATGAGCCAATGACTGTAAAAGTTGGCGATACTGTATTGTATGGCAAATACGCTGGTACAGAATTGAACCACGAAGGCGTAGATTACTTAATCATGAGAGAGAGTGATATTATAGCTGTAGTTGGATAGATGCGAGATTGTTAGACTTTAAACTTTAATTATAATAGTTTGCTGTCTTCAATCCCTCAATATTAAACTTTTAAAAAAAACATAAACAAATAAAACCGTAAAAAATATATACAATGGCAAAAATGATATTCTTTAGCAACGAAAGCCGTGCTAAAATGAAAAAAGGAGTGGATACTCTAGCAGATGTAGTAAAAGTAACATTGGGCCCTAAAGGCAGAAATGTAGTAATTGAGAAAAAATTTGGTGCACCACAAGTTACTAAAGATGGTGTGTCTGTAGCAAAAGAAATAGAATTAGAAGACCCTATCGAAAACATGGGTGCGCAAATGGCTAAAGAAGTAGCTAGCAAAACCGCTGATGAAGCTGGTGATGGTACTACTACTGCTACAGTACTTGCGCAAAGCATCATTAGCGAAGGTTTGAAAAATGTAACTGCTGGTGCAAACCCGATGGACTTAAAGCGTGGTATAGACAAAGCGGTAACTACAGTAGTAGCAAGCCTTGCTAGCCAAAGCCAAAAAGTAGGAAACGATAGCAAAAAAATAGAGCAAGTAGCATCTATTAGTGCTAATAACGACAATACTATTGGTGCTTTAATAGCACAAGCAATGAGCAAAGTAGGTAAAGAAGGTGTAATAACTGTAGAAGAAGCAAAAGGCACAGAAACTACTGTAGATGTAGTAGAAGGTATGCAATTTGACCGCGGTTACTTAAGCCCTTACTTTGTAACCAATAGCGAAAAAATGGAAGCAGAATTAAGCAACCCTTATTTGCTTATTTACGACAAGAAAATTTCTACCATGAAAGACATCTTGCCTATGTTAGAAAAAACTGCACAAAGCGGGAGACCTTTATTAATTATTGCAGAAGACTTAGAAGGCGAAGCATTAGCTACATTAGTGGTAAATAAATTGCGTGGTACTATAAAAGTAGCAGCTGTAAAAGCACCTGGCTTTGGCGATAGACGTAAAGAAATGTTGCAAGACCTTGCAGTATTAACTGGTGGTATTGTAATTAGTGAAGAACAAGGTTATACTTTAGAAAATGCAGACTTAACTTATTTAGGGCAATGCGAAAGCGTAAGCATAGATAAAGATAATACTACAATAGTAGGTGGTAAAGGCAAGAAAGCAGATATCACAGCACGTTGCAATCAAATTAAAGCACAATTAGAAACTAGCACTAGCGATTACGATAAAGAAAAATTACAAGAACGCTTAGCTAAATTAAGCGGCGGTGTAGCTGTATTGTATGTAGGTGCTGCTACAGAAGTAGAAATGAAAGAAAAGAAAGACCGCGTAGATGATGCATTGCATGCTACTCGTGCTGCTGTAGAAGAAGGAATTGTACCTGGTGGTGGTATTGCATTTATTCGTGCAATTGCTAGCTTAGAAAAACTAAAAGGTGCAAACGATGATGAGAATACTGGTATCTCTATTATTCGTCGTGCTTTAGAAGAACCATTGCGCACAATAGTTGCTAACTGTGGTTTAGAAGGTAGCATTATTGTACAAAAAGTAAAAGAAGGTAAAGACGATTTTGGATTTAATGCACGCACAGAAAAATACGAAAACTTATTTAAAGCAGGTGTGATAGACCCTACTAAAGTAAGCCGTATTGCTTTAGAAAAAGCAGCAAGCATTGCAGCTACATTGCTTACTACAGAATGCGTAATAGCAGACAAACCTAAAGAGGAAGCTCCTCATGCACATCCATCACCAGATATGGGTGGTATGTATTAATAGCTTGCTATTTACAATAAATAAGAAAATCCTGTATACAAAAGTATACAGGATTTTTTTATGAAGGGGAGAGAAAAATGGTCTACTAGTTCAATTCATTTTTTAATCGCCATTGATAATTTTTCCTATCATCAAACCCAATAATAATTGGTAATACATCATAATAGATCGTATTAATTCCGTTTGGCAATTGATTCAGAGAAACATCACCTGAGGAGTTAATAATAAATACATTTGTGTACTTATTTGCAAAATATCTCATTTCTATTTTAGGGGTATTTATTGCATAATTGTGATTGCCATTGCTGGTATAAATATTAGAAAAAGGAGAGTAAACACTAGCCAACAGATATGCTGAAAATAATTTAAAAATATCCTTTTTTGTGTCCTCTATATTATCTGACTATTGAGTAAAATTGATTGATTGAAAATTCTTACTACTAACAAAATTTATACAAACCGTTTTTGGTCATAATAAAAATAATACGAAGATTAACACCTTTCCTTGGATTACTGCATTTGATTTGTTTACTTCATGCCTTTCCTTTTGAAAACAAAACTAGAATACTTTGATGGCTTATTTTTTGCAAATATTGCAACTCCGCATTTTAAAATTACGACATTCCGTAAAAATGGTTGAAAACCCGCATGATTAGGCAACCCTGCTAATGATAAGCAAGTAAATGAAAGCAAATACTTTATCTTTTAAGTAGATAAAATAGGAATAAATTTATGTATCCAATGACAGGTTATACACCCCAAATTAGTTTCGATAGTTAGCCTATGGATGGAAAAAAAATTAGAATTGTACCAGTGGATCAGCCCAAGTTAGCTCTATTTTCAAGTGTGCCCTAGGCAGCAGGATAAGAAAATCTAATACTTCCATTCGGGGCAAGCTATTCCTTCAATTGATGTTCTGAATAAAGGTATCTGTTTATTTTAATTTTTTAGATATTATATTTGTAAGCATCTACAAAAAGCATGGGTAAAAAAAACAGTATCATATCTTCTATTATTTCTAAATTTCTATCGCCAGTTCATTTATTTCAAATAATAAAGCTACAAAGGAATCGAAAAAAAACAGAACGAGTATATGACGATGCCCAACTAAAATTGTATCACAAAATAATGCCTGGCGATTTTTTGCACTATGGCTATTTTACAGATCCAGCGGTCCATCCTGGCGAAATAAGTTTGCATCAGTTTTACAGAGCTCAACTGCAATACGCAGAAAATTTACTGCAACATATAAGCGATACAGAAAATGATATACTAGATGTAGGCTGTGGCATGGGTGGATTACTAAAACTAATGAATGAAAAAAATTGGAAAGCCATTGGTGTAACTCCCGATAAAAACCAAACCAAATACATTAGAGAAACTTACCCAAATGCAATACACGAATGCAGGTTCGAAGATTTTCCTGCAGTAGATTTCACCAATCACTTTGGCACAATTATCACTAGCGAAAGTTTACAATATTTACAATTAGATATTGCTTTGCCTATCATTCAGCAAACCATGAAGCAAGGCGGCAAATGGATAGCTTGCGATTATTTTAAACTTGGAGAAGCTGGAGAAAAAAGTGGGCACAACTTTGCATTATTTGTAGAAAAATTAAAAGCCAATGGTTTTAAAATTACCTTCCAACAAGATATTACACCGCATATTTTACCAACCATTGCTTTTGTACATATTTGGGCTAAACAAGTAGTATTGCCATTAAAAGATTTTGGTGTAGAAAAAATAAAAGTAAAAGCGCCAGGTATATTTTATGCATTGCAAAATGCAATGCCACAGATAGATGCTAAAATTCAAAAAAATATTGATACTATAGATCCTGTTTTATTTGCAAAGCATAAGCAATATCTATTGATGGTAATAGAGCGAATATAATTAGTACACCTTTAACCCTTACATTTGCCAAACCAATGAAAGTATTACTTACTACATTAAATGCAAAATACATTCACATCAATCTTGCTATCCGCGAATTGTATGCATTAAATGTGCACCATACAGGATTGCAATGGAAAGAGTTTACCATCAACGAAGCGCAAGCGCCAGTGGCTGGATATTGTAGCACTTTTGATGTGGTAGCATTTAGCTGTTATATTTGGAATATTACACAAACATTAGAAGTAGCTGCACTTATCAAACAAAATAATCCTGCATGCAAAATAATGCTAGGTGGCCCAGAGGTAAGCTACGAGTGGCAAGAAGTAATTGCGCATTCTGCCATAGATTATATAGTGACCGGCGAAGGTGAAATTCCTTTTGCTACATTTTTGAATGATTATCCAAACCTACAAGATGTGCCAAGCCTTGTGCGCAAAGAAAATGGAGAAGTCTATTGCAACCCTTTGGAAACAAGTTTTGAAGTAAAAAATTTTGAACACATCAGGCCTTATCAATACGATAAACCAAGTGATTTGTACAACAAAGTAGCTTATTTAGAAACATCTAGAGGTTGCCCATATAAATGCGAATTTTGCTTGGCTAGCCTAGATAACAAAGTGCGTTATTTGCCAGATGTACATATCAAAGAAACTTTATTGTATTTAATGCAACATGGTAGAGTGATAAAATTTTTAGATAGAACATTTAATATCAAAAAAGATTTTACGATTGATATTTTTAAATTTATCCTTGCTAATAGAAAGCCAGAAAATATTTTTCAGTTTGAGATTACTGCAGATATAGTGCATAAAGATATTATAGCATTTATACAAGAACATGTACCAGAAGGTTTGTTTAGATTTGAAATAGGTATTCAAACCGTGAATCAAAAAGCAAATTTAGAGGTTAGTCGTAAGCAAAATTTTGAAAAAACGAAAGATGTCATTAACCAATTGCGCAACAAAATAGAAATGCATTTGGATTTGATAGTAGGCTTGCCGCTTGATGAATTTGAAGATATTAAGTATAGCATTGAGGAAGTATTTAAATTGTATCCACCAGAATTACAATTGGGTTTTTTGAAATTTTTGAAAGGTACACCAATGCGCCACAAAGTAGATGCGCATGAATATGTGTATGATGCCAAACCGCCTTATCAAATTATTAGTAGTAAATATTTAAGCCAAGCGCAATTGCAGCAAATTACTATTGTAGAAAATGCATTAGAAATTTATTGGAATAAAAATAGAACGCAACTCACTTTAAAATACGTGACGGAACATTATAGCATTTTTGATTTTCTGCTTGGGCTTGGTAATCATTTTTTAAAAACTAGAGAGTTTCATAAATTTGGTTTAGAAGATCTGTATACCATTATTTACGACTATGCTACTATAACTTTTGCTGATGATAAAATATTGCGCCAAATGATAACAATAGACTATGCATTGCAAAACAAAATAAGACCTAAAGTATTATTTACCGAAGAGTTGGATAAAGCCTCATTAAGTTTATTTATAAAAGAACATCAATTGCCACACCAGCAATATCGCTTTGCAATCATTCCAGTAGATTTCGATTATCAGCATTTTGTAGCTACTTATCAAATATTGCCTGCTACAGAAAATGTAATTGTGCAATACACTGGTGCAAATAAGCCAACAGTCTATCGAATGAATGTGGAGGTGTAAAATTTATTGATGATGGAATAAAATTTGATCTTTATCTATTTCTAATAAAGAAGAGAACATCACATAAAAATTTCATTATGCTACTTCTTTTATTGAATGCCCAGATAAATACAATTTAGCAAAATTCAAACAAGCTAAAATATCTTCCGTTTCTAATTCTGGATGTTCTTCCACAATTTCTTTGCTTGTCATGCCAGAACCAAGCATATCTAAAATAACTTCCACAGGCCACCTTATATTTCTAACACAAGGTTTTCCATGGCAGAAATCACTATTCATTGTTATACTATTTTGCGACTTCATTTTAATTATCTTTAATCAAAGATAAAGTAAATTCCTATTAAATTAAAAAGGGAAACTCTATTAGAATTTCCCATTTTGTAAATATTGTAAATTTATTTGCTATTTAAAATTAAAGGCAAACACTTTATTATTAATTGTAAGCGTGGCTGCATCATCACAAGCACCAGAACCATAGTTTAAAGTACGTAATGGTTTACCTTGTGGTTGTATTTGCAATTCGCCAGCAACTATTCTGTATTTACAACTACAATCTATTGTCAATGGTGTAGTAATATTCATACTCCAGCTATAGCCATTTGCACGAATGCCACTTCCGCTACCAGTAACCATAAATACATCATCGCTCCATACAGGCGTATTAAAGCCTACAGTATATTCTCTGTTACGATTACTCATCCAAGTAACTGTACCAGCGTTGTTTGCTTTAATAATCGTATCTTTTGTATCAATGGTATAATTTGGGTTGCCTGCTGTATTCAATCCATTGTTGGTTACTGTTTTAATACCTTTTAACTGATTGTCATTTACAAAATAATTATTGTAACGAATGGTATGTGTGCTTCCAGCATCTTTATACTTGCCAGTAAAGCTGCGAATAATTTGCCCGCGACGATTTTTACCATCTTGGCACAAACAATTAGTAGCACCAAAATCTACAGTAATGGTATGAGGTGCACTTAAAGTATCAATTGTAATTGTAGCGCATCCACCGCGCTCTTTTTTAAACTGACTAATTTGCCCCGTGCTAGCTTGGTCTGTAATAGAAACCACATCATCGCCTGTGCGCTCCATCAAGGCTGTTTCTTCGGCTTCTGTAAGGTCTGTATCGCGCTCTCTTTGGCACGATGTAAATACCAAGGCACTTAATGCAATAAAACAAAGTGCGGTAACTGCTATTGTTGTTTTTTTCATATTATTTATTAATTTAAAAAAGTACTACTCTAAGACTAGCTTTTTTTAATAAGGTTTAAAATTAATACATTTATTTAATTACCGCTAATAAAATTGGGTTTAATTAGCAGGTATTGCTCCTTTTTTTACGGCAATTATTCCTTTTGGATTTAGTATTTTATAGCGGGTAAAGTCTTGATTGGCTTCCATACCATCTCCATATATTATTTGCGAGGCGGTAATAATGCGCACTGCCTTTTCTGTAAAAAACAATTTGCTTTTTTCGTTCCATATCAATTCATCTGTATGTAATTCTTCTTTTTTGCTATTGGTTACAAGCACGCTATCTCGCAAAAGCACATTGTTGTTTTTTTCAAAATATCTACCTCGCCTAGCTGTAAGCATACTCGTTACCTCGTGGTTAGCATCAAAAAAAGTTACTTTCAAACCATCTTTCATTTCTACATAAGGCTCGGTATTTTCCATCGCATGTACAAATGTTTTAGCTTGCAGTTTAGCTTTCATCAAACCATTATTGCTGTAAAACAATGTTACACTATCTGCCTTTTCTGTATCTAAAGATGCTTTATCTACCTTTGCATTTATTTTTTCCAAATTACCTTTACAGGAAAATAGTAGACTGAAACTAATGATCAGCAATAAAAATAAAATTGGCCTAATCATATCTTCTTTTCAAAAACCATTTTTCACTTACACTAAAACCAAAAGAAAATCTTGTAAATCCTTCACGCAATAAACCATTATCTATTGTGCCTCTTACACCAGTTTGTAATGCAATATTTACTGCGCCATAGCTAGATTTACGCAACTTCAATGGCATGCCAACACCTACCGAAACTCCAGTAGATTTAATATTGGTGCTATTTAGTTTGTATTGGTCTTGTCCGGTAAAAAAGCCAGCACGATATTCCATTCTATTTACAAAAGATGCATTATCCAAAACTGTTTTTCTATAAGCACCACCTACTTTGAAATTCCAAGAATCTGTCGTACTATCTGCATCGCTACCTAAGCGGTATGCACTCCATTTAGCCATATTATAATCTACACCAATTTTCCAGGTATCGCCTTTGGCAAATTGAATTCCAGTGCCAATACTCATTGGTGTAGTCATTTTTAATCTTGTACCAGTTTCTTTAGCAATTGTATCTTCTGCAGATCCTACATATAAAAAAGATTTTTGATAGGCATCTTTATTTACACTTAGTGAAGATTGCGGTTGAAATGTGGCACCAATAGTCAATGTTTTATCTTTAAAAAATCCTTCCTTTTTAAAAGTATGATGGTACAATCCACCAAAATTAAATTGAACACCTTTTACATTAAAATACTCGCCATATTCTGCAGAGTAAATACTAGTGGTATCATAAAACTGATTGATACTAGAGTGGCTATAATTACCAAATACAAAATTAAAATTTGCGCCAAGGCTAAAATCTTTATACCTCCAACCGTAACCCGCAAATAATTTTTGCAAGCCTCCACTTCCTGTAAACGCGCTTTGTATAATAGTGGAATCAAATGGATTAGAAGAGGCTAATTCTCTGTACCCTACTCTGCTGAATGGCATCAGTCCAAATGCAATTCCACCTTTATCGCCAACTGGCAACCCAACACTTAAGTAAGCAATGTTTAAACTCCCTGTAGTATTACTGGAGTCTTTTGTGGTAACTCTATTACGCTCTCCATATAAGCCTAGCTGCAAAGTGGTTAGTCCAATAGAGGGATAAGAAGCAGGATTTAAATAATTGATTTGCCCAAAAGAATGGTCGGCATTAGATACACCACCCATACCTCTGTTACTAATATTTTCTTGGTTCATTAAATCGCCAATACCATACCTTGAATATGGAGAATTGGTTTGGGCAAACACAGAAGAGGAATAAAAAATTATAAAATTAAGTAAGCTGATAGCTAAGAATCGAGTATAAGCCTTTGAACAAAAAATTTGCATCCGCAAATATCCTACTTTTCAGTAGCAAAGCCAACTGAGGCATATCACCACCAGTTAAAACCACGTTAAATTTTGGATACAAAAAAGCGTATTCTGCTATAATGCCATCTATTTCGGCGCATAAACCATTGATGGCGCCACTTTGCAAACTTTCTAAAGTAGTGGTGCCTATTAAATTGGGCTTTGCTACATTTTCTGCTAATGGTAGTTTTTGCGTAAAATGTTGCATGGCTTGTAAACGCATCTGCAAGCCTGGAGAAATTGCTCCACCTAAAAACACCGCATTATCATTTACAAAATTATAAGTAACACATGTGCCGCAGGCTATCACTAAGGTATTTTGTTTTGGAAATTCTTCTACTGCTCTTGCCACCAATGCCAGCCTATCTTTGCCAAGTGTTTCTGGTGTTTGGTATTGCATGGTAAACGGCAATGGAGTTGTATGATGCAATTCTATACAAGTGGTTTGTTTATGTAACAATTGTAAAATAGCATCATCGTTTTTTAATACACTACTGATAATGCTATGTAAAGGCCGCCATTGTGCAATCATCTTTTCTAACTCTGTCAAAGCGTTTTGATGAGTGAAAAAATTGACAACATTTAATTCTCCATCTGTAAAGCAAGCAGCCTTACAAATAGTATTGCCAAAGTCTATACAAATTGCTTCCATTGTTTATTTTTTAAAATCAAAATTATCCAAACTCAAATTTCTAAAATGTCCATTTAGCAATATTCTATCTCTAGTTTTTTGTTGTTCATCTAGCAAATCCAAAGCTTCCTTCATGTGCATTTGTAAAAAAGTTAACCGTTGTCCTTCGTTTTCTAAACAAAGTAATTCATATTCACTATGTAAGTTCAAGCCTATATGATGTGCAATGTCAAAGCTAGTTAATTCTTCATCAGATTTTTTATAATTTTTTTCTACCCCTAGCAACTGATGCAATCTGCGCATTTTGGCTATTACTTGCACCTGATGGTTCTGCATACTAAATACTGGCGCTGCATTATGTGCTACAATTGCACCACTATACAATTTATCTGGCAATTCTTTGATAAGTTCTAGTATTCTGCATGTATGCAAGCCTATGGTCCTAATATCCATCTCTTGGCCTTCATATTTTTTTTCGATAGATTTTACTTGCATCATGGTTGCAGTTTCTTGCACTTTACCATCTATTACTACAGGCAATGCAAATGTTTTTTGCTGCTCTACACATTCTGTAATAAGCTGAATATATCGAGGTTCAAAAATATGTAGGCTAACCACTTCTGTAGGATAAGCCACTATGCCTAATGGAAAAATGGGAGTAAAATTTGTCATG
>CAIXQW010000300.1 GCA_903921675.1 uncultured bacterium
CAAATGCTTTTGCTTTAGTAATTACTTCTGCATCAAAGCTTAAGGTTATTTTGGCATCCATTTCTAATTATTTATACCACAAAAATAATAATATTTGTCGTACTGCCAAAATATTTTTTATATACTACAAAAAAAGACACTTATTAAAGTGCCCTTTTTTGTAGTATTTTTTTTAAAAAATTATAATAAATCTCCTGCATCTTTTGAACTGCCATCATGATGATAGCCATCTTCTCCAGAGCCACCTTCTATCAATTCAGGGTGTTTTTCCAATTTGCTATTTTTCTGACTAAATGCAAAGTATACAATTAAACCAATTAATAACCAGCCACCAAGTCTTGCCCAGTTTGCCCAACCTAAACCGTAAATCATTGCGGCACAAAATACAATTCCAATGATTGGCACAAGTGGTACAAGTGGGGTTTTAAATTCGCGTTTCAAATTTGGTTGCGATTTGCGCATGATAATTACACCAATACATACCAGAATAAATGCAAATAAAGTACCAATACTACTCATATCGCCAACTACATCTCCAGGAATAAATGCTGCAAATACGCCTACTATTAAAAATACAAACATTTGCGCCTTAGCAGGGGTTTTAAATTTAGGATGAAGTTCAGCATATTTATATGGCAATAAACCATCTTTAGCCATGCTATAAAATACTCTACTTTGGCCTAATAGCATTACTAAAATCACAGAACTAAATCCTGCAAGAATAGCAACTGTAATAAAATCTGCCAACCATTTATAACCAGGCATAAATTTATTTATGGCAGCTACTACACTTGCTTCGCCGCCTTCATTTCTAAAAAATTCTACAGGAGCCATTCCAGTAAGTACATGTGCAAATAATATATATAGAATAGTGCAAATTACTAAAGACCCTAAAATACCAATTGGCATATCTCTTTTTGGGTTTTTAGCTTCTTGGGCAGCAGTACTTACCGCATCAAAACCAATGAATGCAAAAAAGACAACACCTGCTGCTCCTAATATTCCTTTCCAACCTCCAAATGCATGGGTTAATCCTGCATGTGTAGTATATTCTGTAGGTTCTGGTATATATGGTGTATGATTTACAGGGTTGATAAATTGCCATCCAAAAATGATAACAGCAATTACAATTGCTACTTTAGTTATTACAATTAAGCCATTAACTAAGGCGCTTTCTTGTGTACCTTTTATTAATAGCAAACTCATCAAAAGTAAAATGGCCAATGCCGGAATATTCATCATGCCATGAGTACCAAGGCTACTTACTTGAAATGGGGAGTGACACCATTGATAGGGGATTGGACTAGTATGAATTACATTCACCAATAAATTATTCAAATATTCGCTCCAAGCAATGCCTACAGTAGCAGCACCTACTGCATATTCTAAAATTAAATCCCAACCAATTAACCAAGCTATAAATTCACCCATAGTGGCATAACTATAGGTATAAGCACTACCTGCAATAGGAATGGTGCTGCTAAACTCTGCATAACATAGCCCAGCAAATGCGCAACCAATTGCTGCAATAATAAATCCAAATGTAACAGAAGGTCCAGCATGTTCTGCGGCAGCGGCTGCAGTTCTTACAAATAAACCAGCACCAATAATGGCACCAATACCTAAAGCAATCAAACTACTAGCTGTTAAAGTACGTTTCATTCCTTTTTCGTTGTCAGCAGCTTCTGCCAATAAAAGCCTAATTGATTTCTTTCGATGTAAATCCGACATATAAATATTTAATTTAAGACGGTAAGATAAATATTTTTTTTAGAAACCAATATTTATTACATAATTGTTTGTCCACTTTGCATAATAGTGGATAATTTTTTTGATAGAAATATAACCGAATTTGGAAATTAGTTATATATTGTCAAATAAAAATTTAATTAATGGAAGATTTACTAAAAGAAAATGAATTAACCCAAAATTCGACAGGACATCCAAAAGGTTTGTATCTCTTGTTTACCACAGAAATGGCAGAAAGATTTAGTTATTATGGAATGAGGGCAATCTTTATTTTATTTATGACAAAAATGTTGTTGATGGGGGATAAAGAAGCTAGTAATGTTTATGGTAGTTATACTGGATTAGTTTATTTAACTCCATTATTAGGAGGATATTTAAGTGATAAATTTTTAGGGAATAAGAAAAGTATCATTTTTGGCGGAATTTTAATGGCCTTAGGTCAATTATTAATGTTTTTTAGTGCAACATTAGCAAATGGTACAGCAGGAAATACAAGCGCAATTTCAATGATGTGGGGTGGGCTTACATTATTAATTATTGGTAATGGTTTTTTTAA
>CAIXQW010000301.1 GCA_903921675.1 uncultured bacterium
AAAAGAAAAAAAATATTAGCTCAGGCTAAAGGTTTTTACGGAAAACGTAAAAATGTATACACCGTTGCAAAAAACGTTGTAGAAAAAGGGATGACTTACAAATTTGTAGGTCGTAAATTAAAGAAACGCGAATACCGTACATTATGGATTGCTCGTATCAATGCAGCAGTTCGTGCAGAAGGTATGACTTACAGTGTGTTTATCAATAAGTGTGGTAAAGCCGGTATTGGTTTAAATCGTAAAGCTTTAGCTGATTTAGCAATGAATGAGCCAGCAACTTTTGCAGCTATCTTAAACAAAGTAAGAACTGCATAGAATTATTACAAACAGATAAGAGCCACTTCAATTAATGAGGTGGTTTTTTTTTGCTATATGCTCCATTCAACAAATGCCAAAAATTTACATAGGGAATATAACTGGTAAGACTATATGAATATAGGTACGGAATTGAATTCGTTTTATTTTAAGTAGTAAATACTTCTCCGAATCTGGTATATACATCTTTCTCTATTTCCGCATCAAATAACCCATAAACAGCGCTGCCGGTGCCACTCATAGAGGTATATATAGCACCATTATTGTACATGGTTTGTTTAAGTTGTTCGATAGTTGGATGCAATTTGAATATAGTTTTTTCAAATACATTTTCTAGCGTATTCTTCCATTCTGTAATAGGCAATTGAATCATTTTTTCAATATCAAATTGTTCATTCAATACAGCTACACCATTAAATGCATCTTTGGTAGCAATATGTATATTGGGTTTTACAATTACCATTTTATAATTACTTACATTCAAATCTATATGCTGCAATACCTCTCCTCTTCCATAAGCAATGCATGGTGTATTGTAAATAAAAAATGGACAATCGCTACCAAGCTGTAAAGCATATTGCAACAATTGTTCTTGTGTAAGCTGTAATTGAAAATAATCGTTACAAAGCTGTATCATGAAGCTAGCATCAGCACTACCGCCGCCTAATCCAGCACCATGTGGTATATGCTTGTGCAAATGAATATCTACTGCAGGTATTTTAAAATCTCTTTGTAATAATTGATGTGCTTTTACTACAATATTATCTGGGGTTGATATTTGCAAGTCTGTACCAGTTACTGTTAATTGCAGCTGCTTAGATTCTACTATTTCTAATACATCAAACAATTGTTTAACAGGATAAAATACTGTTGCTAAATCATGGTATCCATCATTTCTTTTCTTGGTTACATACAACCCAAGATTAATTTTACAATTCGGAAAAACAATCATTGTATAGCAAAAATTAATACTACTTGATATAGCCTAAAATTTTCAACATGCTTTGATAAGTTTGCTCTTTGGCATATAACCAATCTACTAACTTACCATTTTTATCATACTCTATCACCACATGTTTTGGGCTAGGAATCATGCAATGCTTGATACCTCCATAACCACTTAATTGGTCTTGATAAGCTCCTGTATGAAAGAATCCAATATATAAAGGCTCCTTACCATCCGACCTTTTACTTTTTGGTAAAAACACCGCATTAATATGTTCTTCTGAAGTATAAAAATCGTGGCTATCGCACGTTAATCCTCCTAAATGCACTTCTTCGTAATCTTCTTCCCATTTATTAATAGGCAACATTAAAAACTTTTCGCCAATGCCCCAAGTATCTGGCAATGTAGTAATAAAAGAGCTATCAATCATGTACCATGTTTCTCGATCATTTTGCATTTTTTCGTCAAGCACGCTATAAATTATAGCACCACTCTCTCCTACAGTAAAGCTGCCAAACTCTGTAAAAATATTTGGCTGTGGAACTCTATTTTTTTTACAAACTTTTTTAATAGTTGCTACAATTTCGTTGATAATATAAGCATAGTCGTAATCGAAAGCTAAAGAATGTTTGATTGGTAATCCTCCGCCAATATTTATGCTATCTAGCTCTGGACAAATCTTTTTTAATTGACAATAAATATTAAGCACCTTATTTAATTCGCTCCAATAATAAATATCGTCTTTGATGCCTTTATTCATAAAAAAGTGAAGCATCTTTAATTGAAACCTTTCATTGCCTTTTAATTTATCTACATAAAATTCTAGCACATCTCTGCTTCTAATACCTAAGCGGCTTGTATAAAAATCAAAAGTAGGTTCCTCTTCACTAGCTATTCTAATACCAATTTTTACAGGGTCTTTAGTGCGTATAGATTTTTTGTATTCGTCAAACTCATTTTTATTGTCTAATACAGGTATTACATTTTTAAAACCTGCATTAATTAAACCTGCAATATTTCTTGTATATGGCTTAGTTTTAAATCCATTACAAACAATAAAAATATCTTTATTGATTTTTCTTTTTTCGTAAAGTTTTTTAATTATCTCTATATCATAAGCAAAGGAAGTTTCTAGATGCACATTGTGTTTTAATGTTTCTTCTACAATAAAACTAAAGTGCGAACTTTTTGTACAATAACAATAAAAGTATTCTCCTTCGTATTTATTTTTTTTAATTGCATCTGCAAACATTTTTTTTGCGTATGCTACTTGGCTACCAATTTTAGGTAAATAAGTTAATTTAAATGGAGTACCATATTTATCAATCAACTTTTTGATGTCTAAACCATTAAACTGTAAATAATTATCCTTTAGATTGAAATCTTTTTGCGGAAAATCGAAAGTTTGTTTTACTAGGTCTGTGTATGTACTATTCAATTTATTTTTCTATTTATTTTAAAAATACTTTTCACAAAGATAAGTATTACAATAATAATTGGCTGTATTATTTATCAGTTATTTAATAGGCTTTACTGCAAAAATTATAATTACAAAAACTATTTCATTTGGTTTAATATCTGTAATGCATATCTACCTTCATTCATTAGTAAATCTAAGATACTTAAATTTTCTACAAACCCATATTTGCTTGCAAAAACTTGATTGTATGGTATATCCTTGGCGTGCATCTGTTTGTATACTGGATAATCAATAGTCGATTCTACATTCAGTAATATTCCTAATATTTTATTGACTAATAATACAGAATGCAGATTGCAATCATAAAGCGTTTTAAATTTTGCAGTGTAAAAATTCTCTAAATAGGGAAATACATTGTCAAAAAACGGAGCTCTGCCATACATACTTTTTAGGCTTTTCAAATGGTTTTGTTGCCAAGGTTCTGCATAGCTTATAGCAATTTCGTTGTCCGGCAATCGCTGCTCTCTGCCACCTAACAATGGAATACTTAAATTAATTTTTCCATTTGCACTAAGTAGAGTGGTTTTATTTAAGTGATAAGATTTATTATACTTTGCGTGTGGTATTGCTACTGAATGATTAACTAATGCATTGGCATACCAATGTACACTTGGAAAATAAAACAAATCACTAACAAAAATATTGGCTTGCATGGCTCAATATTACATTTACTTTTGCAATAATGAAATTGAAATTTTTCATCATTTTCCTATTTATTGGCATAGCCACTCATTTGCGTGCGCAAACAGCTGTGCTTGCTTCGCATGCTGTATCTTATGCAAGTGAAATACCATGTGTTTCTCATTATATTAATATTAAATGTAGTCCACTACAATCTATTAATGTCCAAATTATTTATTTTCGAAATAATGAAGCAATAGATAGCATACATGCAACGTTTATTACCCAAGCCAATGAGGTGTATGGCAATTATTGGCAAAAAAAAATAGAGCACCCATTGAATTATGGTAATTACACGTATCAAATAACTGCAGAAAACCTATCCAATAATCAATATTACCAAGCAGAAAAAGTAATTACGATTAAGGATACTAATACTCTTCATTTTACTGATATAACCCTATTTGCAATAGATAGCACTAAGCCATTATCTGCTGCATTGATAGAAAATTTTGTGGATAGCAATATTCAAAGTTTGCAATTACAAAGCCAAATTGTTCATCCAGAATTAATTACGACAGACATAATACTATATTGCCGAATTACAAAAAAAGGAAAACCAAATCATATTTTATTTTCCAAAACAGATAGTATTTCCTTTATCAATTTTATAAAATGCAAACATGTATTTCCGTATCAGATATACATTCCATTAGATAATTTTGTTACAGGCAATTATGTAATACAATTAGGTATGTACCAAAAAGATAAAGAAATCACTAACACTTCTACCAACTGGCAATGTATTAGGCCCATAATAAATTTAGCGCCAATTAAAATAGTATCTATTGATAATTTTTCGGATGCCATCCTGCATATAGAAAATACTTTTGTTGGCAAATACAACATCACAACTTTGCGTAGAAATATTTTATCTCTGCAACCTATTATTACCAATTCTCAGTTTAGAAATATTCAGCAAATGGTAGATGCAAATGACGATACATTGATGCGCAGGTATTTTTACAATTTTTGGAAAACAAAAAACAATGCACAGCCAGAAGCTGCTTGGAAAGAATATTCTACAAAATTAAATTATTGTATTAATCATTTAGGCGGAGTAGTAACAGATAAATCATTAATATATTTACGATATGGTCCTGCAGATAAAACCGAAGAAGTACCAAATGAACCGAATACTATTCCTTATGAAATATGGCAATATGAAACAATAGGAGAATTTAATAATGTAATATTTTTATTTATACAAGGCAAAGGAATGGGAGAGCAAAAACAATTGTTGCATTGTAGTGCACCTATTGAAAAACAATATTTGCGTTGGCATTCTTTTTTAATACGTGGCGAAGACAATAATAATAGAGTACTAGAATATTTGCAAGAAAATGGAAATAGTAAATAAGTAGCAATTAAAAAAATTAATTGAATTTTTATGTAACATTTATAACCTTCGATCACCACTTGATACTTTCACCACGGTTATAATTCGGTTAAATACTAAATACCTAATATAGATTAATATTTCTAGCACAATTATTGAATTAACTTTG
This sequence comes from uncultured bacterium, assembly GCA_903921675.1. Taxonomy (GTDB): domain Bacteria; phylum Bacteroidota; class Bacteroidia; order Chitinophagales; family Chitinophagaceae; genus CAIXQW01. Next base: position 4,931 of record CAIXQW010000301.1, read on the forward strand.
TAGTATTAAATATATATTTTCCATGACAAACAAAAAATTAGTATTTGCAGGCATTATTTCTTTCGCTACAATAGCAGGTTGTACTTACAAAAAAGCGACCAATTGTGTACCATCAAATATAGTTACATATACAAATGCTATTGCAAAAATTATGTCTGACAATTGTACAGGCTGCCATAATAATTCCAATGCATCTGCTGGCTTAAAATTTGATAGTTATGCAAACATGCTTACTGATGCGCAAAACAAACCAAATTTTATGGGAAGCATCAATCATAATGGCTTTAAAGCCATGCCACAAGGAGCAGCTAAATTAGATGATAGCACAATTGCTAAAATTCAATCTTGGGTAAATGGTTGCATGCCGGAATAATTTTTAAAAACAATTAATTAAAAAAAATCATGATTAAAAAAATTCTAATTCTATTGGTAGTTGGTGCCATAGCTGCAATTTTTGTTTACAAATATGCAATGCGCCCTGTGGCAGACACTAGCGAAATGAAGCCAGATGTATCTATTACATTTACAGACATCAATAGCAAAATGAATGCAAGCGATACTGCAACTTTAAATACTTACACAAGCAAAGTAATAAGTGTGAATGGCAACATCAAAAGTATTACTAAGGATTCAACTATTACCACAGATACTGTTACAATAGGGAATGTGTTCAAATTTACAAAAATGATCACCACCAATGTTACAATTATTATTGGTGATACTTCTACAAACAACACTATAATTTGCCAAGGAGACTCTCGCCATGTTTTCGACTTTAAATCTTTTTTAGTAAACCAAAATGCAACTATTAAAGGTATATGCGCTGGTTGCGATGGCGACGATATGGGCTTAGGTAATAGCTTGCAATTAAAAAACTGTGTTATATCTAAATAAAATATTCTTTACAATTAAATAAACAATAAAATGAAAAAAATAATAGCAGCAATCGCATTTACCACATTAGCAAATATTTCTTTTGCACAAGT
>CAIXQW010000302.1 GCA_903921675.1 uncultured bacterium
AACTGAAACAGTATTTGCATTAGGTAATGAAAATTGTTTGTATAAACTATCCGTATATCTATCAAGGAATCCAGGATAACCATTATTTACACTTCCTATAAATGCAATACTTCCAGAATTAGGGATTGTTATAAAATCTTCGGTTAGGCTTTTGTTGGCCCCATATAAAAAATAATTATTGGCATCACAACCATTTGCAATAATGGTACTATACTTTCCACCAGTATTAAAATAATCTGCAGCTTGGTTTAATGCATAGGCAAATGTAGTAGATGCAGAATGTCCATAGTATTGAATAATTCCTATTCCACTATTAATCATTTTATTTACTTCCATGTCATCTAAAACTTGAGTTGGGTCTGTAGAAAGCTTCATCGTTGTTTTTACCTTACCACCATAGTATGCACCTTGTATAATTTTATTTTGTCTATTAAATGCAGACGCAATAGAAAGTTGTAAATTTGCATCGTTTCCACCTCCAATATGTAAAACTCTTTTTTTCCATTCTGCGCTATCTATAAATTGATTATTGGCGTTATTAATTAATGCTTCGTATTCTTTTACTTTATCTAAATAGTATTTTATATCGTTATTGTCATAAGCGCTTAATCTACCAACATTAAAATCCGGCACCATATCAAAATTCAAGTCTGTCATTACAATATCTGAACCTGGTATTCCAAAACTTGGAGCAATAGATTTAAAATCTCTAATAGCTATTTCCGAACAAAACGTATTGTATAAATTATATTCAATTCCTTTACCAATTATAAATAAATAGTTGGGTGATGTACTTGTCCAATTTTGTTTAATATATTTTAAAAATCTGCGCACCCCAGCAGTATGAAAGTTATTACCATAGCCAAACTGATTATAAACTTGTTCAAAGTCTACAGTAGCTACTTTATAATTACCACCAGCTGCACTTTCTCTATATTTTTTATATTGGTCTATATTATCTGTAGCTACATTTGCAATAATATTTTTGGAATACATTATTAAATAATCTCCTTGCAATGCAGAGTTTGAATAATCTGTAAAATTAATTGGCTCTAAATTTGTTACCGTTAATCTACTAGTGATAGTTGCACTTATTAGGTAAAATTTTGTAACAGTAGCAGAAGGGGGTAACTGAAATTTAATTTTACCAGATGCACTTATATCGCCAGAATACACAATATTATTGGTAACATCATACAATAATGGCGGACCGCTAGATCCTATAGTAAAACCTAAAACTTCAAAATAGTAAGTAGTTGGTTTAGGATCTATTTCAAATTGTTTAAACGATACAGCGCCAAAATTAAATATCCTAGGATACTTAATACTTATATTACAAAAGCCAATATTATCGTCGTTGTTAGTATTGGAACTTGTAATTTTATACCTTAAAACATTAGAACTTGGTAATGATGTTGGGTAATAGCTTCCTGTTAATATTGTTGTTCCAAAATTTTTGATTGTATCATAATCTACATCAATGCCATTTAAGGTAAGCGTAACATTGTGCTCGAAATTTTTAGAATAACCAAGTACAATAGAATTAGCAATTATATTTGGAGCACCTGCTACCTTGTATGCATTGGCTAATGTAAAATTAACAGAATCACTTGTATTTTTTACCAACCTCCTTACATATCCTTCTGCCGCTTCAAACCTAGAAGATTCAAAAACCGGCAAATTATAATCAAAATCAAATCCTTTAATCAATGTATTTCTATAATTCACATCAATAGAATCCCAACAATAAGGCTCAGCAGCAGGTGGACTAGAAATAATATTGCTACCATTTATAATTCTTAAATGTGCTGCAGAATTATCTACTACCAAAAAGTAATATGCTGTGTCATTCATTAAGTTCATGTAAGGATTTACTTGGTCTGCAGCATTAGTGTATAATTCTGCATCTAAATTTCCGGAGGCTCTGCTACCCTGAAATTCTATAAAATCGTTGGAAGATAAAACACTATTATTACTAACAAAAATTGGCACTTCCACACCATTTTTATACATTTTCAATTCGCTTCCTTTTACCGTAGCAGAAATACCCGCACTAATCAAAGTACTTTGCGGTATTCGATACATTCTATTATTCCAAGTAGAAAACTTGTAGTATGTTTTTGAATAGTCTATCCATTCGTTACCAAATTGAGCCATTACTAATGTGGTATTCAACAACAATAAGACAGATAAAATTAATTTTTGAAAACTTTTCATATTATGTAACATTAGCGATGGTAATAAAAAATTAAAGCTCTTTTTTGTTGGCGTCTTTTCTGAATTTTTTAGGTTTGCGTAAATCCATTTTCAAACTAAATACATTGCTATATAACGGATTTTGTTGTAAGTTTAAACTTGTTAAAGCATAGTCTATTGTCAAATTATTTAAATAAAATCCAATGCCAAAGCTAGGCTGAAAAATAACTGTAGTTTTTATATAACTAGTATCTGTATTATCTTTCACTCGCTGAAAACCACCAAAACCTGCTCTTACAAAATACTGCTTTTTATAAGCTAATTCGGCACCAAAATGCGGATTGATACTCAAAACTCCAGCATTTACAATATTGCCGTATCTTGCTCCATCTGTCGTATTATCTAAATCTAACTCAGTAAGCAATTTAGCATTATCTCCCAATGGAAACATTCTAGCTATTCCTAAAATTAATCTTGGGTTCATTACCTCATTGCTTTGTACTGGTATCGCATTATTGGTCAAAGCAAATGTTGTTTTTTCTCTATCGGTTAATGAAAATGTCCAACCAGTATATGTAGTTGTTGCATCGCGCAATACTGCTCCTACATACCACCTTCTGATTTGTGCTTTTACACCAGCATCTACACCTATCCCCCAAGCATTAGCCATAGATCCTATTTGGCGATGAATAATTTTTGCATTACCACCTATCGTTAAATAAATATCGTCGCTATGTTCATGTCTTTTTAAATTTAATTGTCTGCTGTAGCTGATAATACCTGCATAGTCCGATGCAGAAATTGTCTTCGTTAGCGCTCCATAATCGATAGAGCCATCTGCTTTTATTAAATTTAATGTATATGGGATGTCATCTACTGCAAATCGAATAATATTAATCCCTAGGTTTCCTTTGTTGTTTGCTAATTTATAAGCCAGTCCAGCGTAATCGTATTTTGCTAATCCGCCAAAATATTCGTTATGCATTAAACTTAATTGAAAATCGGCAGGGATAGACCTTAGTCCTGCCGGATTCCAATAGCCACTGGTGACATCTTCTGTAGAAGCACATACTGCTCCACCCATTGCAAATGCTCTTGCTCCAATACCAATATTTAAAAATTCATTTACATATTTACGTTGTGCCACAGAACTTATTGCCATACATAAAAAACTAATAATTATTATTATCCTCATCTGCTGTAAAATTATTGTATTTGAAACGGTAAATTTTCTATTATATTTTATAAAAGTTAAAAATA
>CAIXQW010000303.1 GCA_903921675.1 uncultured bacterium
CATCAAATGCAATATCGCCATACTCAAGTAAAACCTTTATCAATTCTTTTTCTTGCTTATAATCTTTCTGCAGCATCACCATTGCATCGCTTGGCTCATCTACAATATTGGCGGGATTAGCCTGCTGTTCCAATCTTTCAGCTTCACTTTTTTCTAATTGATTTTCTTTTACTACTTTTTCTCTGATTTTTTTATTTACTAAAGTTAGTAATCCCGCTTCATCTATCTTCAATAATTCTGCACAACGCTTTATGTAATCTTGCTGTTTTGTAAATTCTTCTACTTTATTAATTTTACTTAATGTAGCAGCTATTTCATTAATTAAATCTGCTTTTTTTACACTGTCTTGCCCTGCCTCTTTTAGGCTTAACTCTAGTCTAAATAAAATAATATCTTTTTTATTCTTAGCAACAAAATTATTAAATTCATCTGCACCCGTTTCTTGCACATAACTATCTGGATCTTGGCCATCAGGCAATAAAACCAATTGAACATTCAAGCCCTCTTCTACAGCCATATCCAAACCTCGTAAAGCAGCTTTTATACCTGCAGCATCTCCATCATATATGATGGTTAGGTTTTTAGAAAAACGTTTGATTAGTTTTAGTTGCTCTGTAGTAAGTGCAGTGCCGCTGCTGGCTACCACATTTTCCACTCCAGCTTGGCTAAGGCTTACTACATCTGTATAGCCTTCTACAAGCAAGCATTCATTTGATTTACCAATAGCTGTGCGCGCTTGATACAAACCATATAGCGTTTTACTTTTGCTGTAAATTTCATTTTCCGGCGTATTAATATACTTAGGTGCCTTCTCGCTTTTTTTTAATATCCTTGCCCCAAAGCCAATTACTTTTCCGCTAATATTTTGTATCGGAAAAATAACTCTACCACTATAATTGTCGCTTGGTTTATCAAATTTATTATTTACCAAGCCACATTTTACCAACAAATCGATATTATAACCCTTTGCAGTAGCATCATGCAAAAAACTATTTCTATCTTCTAAGCTATAGCCTAATAAAAATTTATCAATGGTATCTTGTCTAAATCCTCTTTCTTTAAAATAGGCAAGACCTATATTTTTTCCTTCCTCTGTTTCATTTAATGTAGTTGTAAAATATGCTTGTGCATAATTATTTATTACACGCAAACTTTCTTCTACTTTTTGTTGCTCTACTAGCTCTGGCGAGGAAGCTGTTTCTTCTAACTCTATGTTATAAAACTTTGCAATCCATCTAATTGACTCCGGGTAAGAAAGTTTTTCGTGTTCTTGAATAAATGTAATTGCATTGCCAGCTTTGCCACAGCCAAAACATTTGTAAATTCCTTTGCTTGGGCTAACTGTAAAGGATGGCGATTTTTCGTTATGAAAAGGGCAGTTGCCTAGATAATTAGCACCTCTTTTTTTTAAGCGTATAAAACTCCCAACAAGCTCTACCACATCGAGCCTATCTTGTACTTTTTGTATGCTAAAAGGTGAAATCAATTGTATAGCTTTTAATTTGAATTGTTATTTTATCAAAAATAAAAAAGTAATTGTAATAATTTATAAAGGTTTATACAGATTTCCCGGGATAAACTTTCAATGCTTCTTGCAAGCAATCCATGGCATTATTGATACTTTCTACATTTAATACATAAGCCATACGTACTTCTTTTTTACCACTACCAGGTGTGGCATAAAAACCTGTTGCAGGTGCCATCATTACTGTTTGTTTTTTGTATTCAAAATGTTCTAACAGCCACTGGCAAAATATATCGCTATCATCAATTGGCAATTCTGCCATTGCATAAAAAGCACCCCCCGGATTTGGGCAGGTAACACCAGGCATTGCATTTAAGCGAGCTACCAAAGTATCTCTGCGTAATAAATATTCTGCCTTTACAGCATCAAAATAATTAGCGGGTAAATCTATTGCCGCTTCGCCTATAATTTGCCCAAAGCTAGGAGGGCTTAGTCTTGCCTGTGCAAATTTCATCGCCACATTATACAAATCTTCGTTTTTGGTTACAAATGCGCCAATTCGCGCACCGCATGCGCTATATCTTTTACTAATTGTATCTATTACAACTACTTTGTCTTCCAATCCTTTAAGCGTTAAAGCACTAGTATAGGGAGCTTCTGTATAGCAAAATTCGCGATAAGCTTCATCACTAAATAAAAATAAATCGTGCTGAATACATATTTCTTTTAGCACTTCTAATTCTGCATCGCTATACAAATAACCAGTAGGGTTACTTGGATTGCAAATAAGTATAGCTCTTGTTTTTGGAGTAATTAATTTTTCAAATTCTGCTATAGGTGGCAACGCAAAACCTGTTGCAATGCTACTTGCTACTGGTACAACTTTTGCTCCAGCTGCAATAGCATAACCATTATAGTTGGCATAAAATGGTTCAGGGATAATTATTTCTTCACCAGCATCTAAGCAACTCATAATGGCAAATAAAATAGCCTCACTACCGCCTGCTGTTACAATTATTTGTTCAGGATTTACATCTATACCAAACGTGCTATAATAACCACATAGTTTTTTGCGATAACTTAAATTGCCGGCGCTATGGCTATAATCCAATACTTTAAAAGTACTATGGCGAACTGCATCTAAAATGGCAGCAGGAGTTTCTACATCTGGTTGACCAATATTTAAATGATATACTTTGGAGCCTCTTGCTTTTGCAGCATCAGCATATGGAACTAATTTTCTGATAGGAGAAGGTGGCATTGCCACACCGCGACTAGATATTTCTGGCATGGCACAAAAATAGTGAAAATAAAAAGGAGTAGCAAGTGATATGTAAATACATATATCAAATCAAATATTAAACATAAAAAAACTCGCAACAAATTTAATTATTGCGAGTTGCTTTATTGTATAGTTGAATAATTTCTATTTCTTTTTAATGCTTACTTTTTTTTTACAGCCTTTAAACCTTTTTTTACAACATTTCCTTTTAAGAAAATTTCGTATTGACCTACATTAGGATTTACATTGGTAGCATTACATTTTATAAACACAGATTTATTAAATGCGCCATCTTTATCTTTTGTTTCGAAGTGTACATTTATTTTGCCTTTTTGCCCAGGCATAATAGGTTGGGTAGGGCAGGTTGGTTTTGTGCAACTGCAACTGCCTGCACATTTTTGAATAATTAATGGTGCAGCACCAGTATTGGTAAATTCGTATTCGTAAATTGCATCTGGCCCACAAGGAACACTACCAAAATCATGTGTATCGCCATTTGTAAATTTAATGGATTGCGCATTTACACCAACGCTTAAGAATACAC
>CAIXQW010000304.1 GCA_903921675.1 uncultured bacterium
AGAGTGGGAGTGGGCAGCACGCGGTGGCCGCCAACAAAGTCCTTATCCTTGGGGCGGTCCTTATGTGGTAAACAAAAAAGGATGTTACTTAGCAAACTTCAAACCTAATCGTGGTAATTATAGCGCAGATGGTGGTTTGTATACGGTAAAAGCTACTGCTTATTGGCCAAATGACTACGGTTTATACAACATGAGTGGAAATGTTGCAGAATGGACACAATCTCCATACATTGCTAATGCTTATGGAACTACAGCTGATATGAGTCCTGATGTTCGTCTGAAAGTATCTGATAGCGATCCATTGTACTTCAAGCGTAAAGTGGTTCGTGGTGGTAGTTGGAAAGATGTGCAATATTACTTACAAGTAAGCACTCGCGATTACGAATATATGGATACTGCTAAGTCTTACATTGGTTTCCGCAGTATTTTACCGCAAATTGCTACAGCTTTAACGAATAAATCTCCTAAGCGCTAGTATTATTGCTAAATAAAAATAAATTTACAGCAAATAATATTTGTTCAAGGCAAGTATTAAATAAAAATCATTACACATTATAAAATATAAATTACAAAAATGAAATCAATATCATTATTTTTTGAAACTAAGACAGGGAAATACGTAAAAAATCTAATCATTGGTGTTGGTGCATCTGTCGTATTGATTGGCGCCTTGGCGAAAATTCAACACTGGGACTTTGCTGGCCCGGCTTTGACTGCAGGAATGCTAACGGAAGCCTTCATCTTCTTATTGTTAGGGATATTACCTCCCCATAAAGATTATTATTGGGAGCGTTTTTATCCAAATATTACTGAAAATCCACAAGTAGAAGCCTATAAAAAAGGCATCAAATTTACTCCTCAAAATTTATCTGCTGGTGGAGCAGGAGGAGGTTCCGCTACAGCACAATTAGATAAAATGCTAGAAGATGCAGAAATCAACCCAGCTAATTTACGCAGATTAAACGACAACTTTACAAAGTTTGGCGAAACAGTAAATCAAGTAAAAGATGTTAGTAATGTAGTAGCTGCTACAAACGACTATACAACCAAAACAAAAGAAGCTGCAAATGCTTTAGGCCAAATGAAAGACACATTTGTAAATGCAAGTACAGCAATGGCTTCATTCAATAATGCATCAGAAGACACTGCAAAATTTCATGGTCAAGTACAAGTATTGACTAAAAACTTAAGTAGCTTAAATAATATTTATGAAATGGAGTTGAAAGACGCGAATAACCATTTGAAAAATATGAATAAATTTTATGGTAGTTTGGTTTCTGCTACAGAAGCAATGAGTAGCAGTGCAGATGATGCAAATAAGGCAAAAGATCAAATCGCAGCATTAGCTAAAAACTTAGGTAGTTTAAATTCTATCTATGGTAATATGTTGAATGCAATGCAAGGCCGCTAATAGACGTTAATACAAAAAAAGGGACAATAAAAAACAATTCATAAAAAGTTATTCTATAAATGTCAATACCTAAAGAACCTCGGCAGTTGATGATCAACTTGATGTATTTGGTACTAACAGCAATGTTAGCGATCAATGTTTCAAGTGAGATTCTGAATGCCTTTAAAATAATTAACAAGAGTATCAATCGTAGTATTGCCAATATTGGTGAAAAAAATTCAGGTACATTAGCAAATTTTGCAAGTGCTTTACAAGATCCTAAAGTTATTGGAGATCCTGCTAAAAAGGCACGAATTGAAGCCGCTATGCTTAGAGCTAAAGAGGTAACTGAAATTTCTAAAGTGATGGCAGATAAAATTGCAGGGTACAGGAATGAAATTATAAAAGCTTCAGGAGGATTTAAACCAGAAATTGATGCAGCATCAGGGGATAGCGTATTAGTTGCAGAATCTAATTTAGATGCAGCTACAATGGTAATGATAGAAAACAAGAAGAGAGGTGTACTTATGAAAGATGAACTTTCAAAGTTTAAAGATGATCTTAGTAAATTGGCAGCACCTAGAGATTCTTCCATGGATTTATTTGTAAAGGCTATGGATTCAATTTTACCAATTACTTTTGATTATGGCACAAAGTCAAACACAGGAACTAGTGAGGAATGGGCTTTTCATAATTTTCATATGGTGCCAACAATAGGTGCTACTACTATTTTAGATAAGTATATAAGTGATGTGAAAAACTCGGAAAATATTGCTTTGGATCAAATTTGGGCTCAAGCTTTTGGTGAAAAGCAAAAAAATCCTAAAATAATTCAAATCATGAATCAGTTTGCATTGATAAACGCCCCTGAAAATACTTATTTGTTGCCTGGGGAAAAGTATAAGTCTAAATTAATGATTGGTTCCTATAATACCTCAAATAGTCAATCTGTTTATATTGCAGTAAATGGTTCTCCAAGACCAGTAGTTAATGGTGAGGCAACATATGAAACTGTTGCAGATAGTAAACCAGGTGAACATATTTTAAACATTACAGGTACAATTTATGACCCTAATTTAAAACAACAAGTTGCAGTTACACCAATAAAAGCATCATATTTCGTAGGAACAGCAGGTGCTACAATTTCTTTAGATAAAATGAATGTGTTTTATATTGGCGTAGATAATCCCATTACAATTTCTGCATCTGGTGTTAAAATGGAAAATTTAATAATAAACCCTAGTAGTAATATTACTTATACTAGAGGAGCTAAGCCAGGTGAATATTTTGTAAGAGTAACTGGCCCTGGAGGCACTAAGGGGACTATTGCTTTAAGTGGTAAAAGAAATGACGGATTAGGAGTTGAAAACTTTGGAACTCGTGAATATCGTATTAAGAAAATTCCAGATCCTATTATCAAGTATATGAAATCTCAAGGTCCAAGGTTACGTGTAGATTTAGCACGTGTAGGTTTGGGGCCGGAAGCAATTTTAGAAAACTTTGATTTCGATTGTAAATTTGATGTAATTGGTTACACCCTTACTGTAATTTCTAAAGGAGAAGAACAAAATTACGAAATTAAAGGCCCATTCATTAATAGTAATCCAAATGCTGTAAAGGCTATGAAAGCCTTAAAAGCAAAAGATCAATTAATATTTGAAGAAATACGAGTTATGGGATGCGATAAAGTGTTAAGAAAAATGCCACAACTTGCTTTCATACTAGTAAATTAATAAAATAAATCAACTAACTTTACAAAAATTTATATAATTTTATACAATGAAGAAAATAGCAATCCTTTTTCAAGTTCTAATGGTGGCAAGTATTTGTGCTATTGCTCAACCTAATACTCCAGGTGCAATTGGCGATCCGAATACTACTGCTCAGCCAGAGTTTTTAAAAGTAAAAGACAGTTGGAGTCCTTCTCTTAGACCAGATGGAGCTATCGATAGAGTTGCTCATGTGAATCCGGTAGTACCTTGGGCTAATATTCGTGAGAATGATGTACTGTGGAGAAAAAGATTATGGCGATTGATTGATACACGTATCAAACAAAACGTTGCATTCCGTTATCCTGGAGATGATGAGACAGGTGGTGGTTACTTCATCGAGATTATTTTAAATGGTATAAAGAAAGGTGATTTAACAGCTTTCGATCCATTAGATGACAGATTTACATCTGCTTTAAAATGGGAAGATATTCAAGTTAAATTGGCTGGAAAATCAGATACTACTTTAATTACAGGTTCTCAAGGTCAAGATTCTATGGTAATTACTAATAGAGATTTTGCTCCAGAAGATATTACACGTTTCAAAGTAAAAGAAGATGTAATTTTTGATAGAAATTTAGGTCGCGCTGTTACAAGAATTATTGGTATTGCTCCTGTGATGGACAAACGTGATGAAAATGGAGAAATTCGATCTCAGCAAACTTTATTCTGGATTTATTATCCAGATGCTCGTCCTACATTTGCTAAATACGAAGTATACAATCCAGATAATGATGTTTTCCGCATCACATGGGATGACTACTTTGAAAAACACAAATTCAATAGCTACATCTACAAATCGTCTAATGGTAATGTTGCAAACGAAGAGTTGAAAGATTATAAAAAAGGAATTGATCGCCTTTACGAAAGCGAAAAAATTAAAGAAACATTATTTAATAAAGAACACGATTTGTGGGTATATTAGAAAAATCAACAGGAGATTCGAATGTTATATTTTTCAATCCATATGCTGAATAATCATAATTTATAAATCAGACAAAATAAATCCATCTGGATATAATTAAAAAAATATTTTATAGCCGCTTCATTAGAAGTGGCTATTTTTTTGTCCATTACCTTTAGTAATAATGTTTAAACAATACTAGTTGGATGTATGTAACAGACCAATAATTTTTATAATCATCTATCACATTTGCATTTACCATTATAAGATGTGGTAGGAGAACCAAATTACATTGGTATAATTTACCCTGAAACAATCTAATTCCTTCATGCAAGTTATTTTAGGATCTTGCCTATTAGCCAAATAAACGTTGAAACGCATCGTAAAATACTATGCGAAAAACGCAAACTCACAATGCAATATATTAGCTTAAATATACCATGATAATTAATTAGCAGTCGTTATTTGAATATTTTATGGCTAATTACTTTCCATTTGTGTAATCTGTAATTTACAGAAACACGCATTACACCCAATCCATATTTTACACTTCTACTAAAATTAATACTGCTAGCTTCATCAAAATATTTTGTAGGGCAAGTAATTTCTGCTATTTCAAAGTTTTTCATGAAAATTTGTGCAAGCATTTCATTGTCGAAAATAAAATCGTCGTTATTGGCCATGTAGTTAATGCTGCGCAATACATCTGCATTAAATGCACGATAGCCAGTATGGTATTCGCTTAGTTTTTGATTAATCAAAATATTTTCAAACAAAGTTAAAAATCGATTAAATAAATACTTATATCTTGGCATTCCTCCGCGTAACGCACCTTTGCCTAGTATACGTGAGCCAAGTACTACAGGATATAAATCTTGGGCTATTAAATGGCAAATGCTTGGTATTAGCAAAGGAGTGTATTGATAATCTGGATGAAGCATTACCACAATATCAGCACCTAATTCCAAAGCTTTGTTGTAACAACTTTTTTGGTTGCCACCATAGCCTTTATTTACATCGTGTTTGATGATATGGTTAATGCCTATAGCCTTACCTACATCTACTGTATCATCACGGCTATTATCGTCTACCAATACTACTTCATCTACTATATCCATCGGAATTTCTTTGTAAGTTTTTTCCAAGGTAAGCGAAGCATTATAGGCAGGTAGTACAACTACTATTTTCTTATTGTTCAACATAAAAATCAAAAATACGTTTTCCTGTATTAATTAGGTTACTTGTAGCTCTGCAAATTAATTCATTTTTGCTATTATAAATGCTTCCTTCTGTGTAGGCCACTTTTTTGCCATGTTTTACTACTTTGCCAATGGCGATCAATTTTTCACCTAATGCAGCACTTTTTAGGTGTTCTACATTTAAATTGCATGTTGTATAAAACTCGCCATTGCACACACTGAAAAAAGCCAAGCCTACTGCTTCATCCATTATTAAGGAATAAATGCCACCATGCAAATTTTTCAAGGGGTTGCACATCTCTGGTAATACAGTTAATGCCATGTGCACCTCGCCAGGGTCTACTTTGTGCAGAATATATTGCATCCAATTGCCTGCAGCACTTTTGCTACCATGGAATTTTCCGCCTTCATCTTTTTTGATGTAATGATATGTGTCAAATATGTGATGCATTTATAAATTTAATTTTAAAATATGTTTTGTAACTGTACCTTTATGCAAATATTATAATTGAATGACTATTACACAAATGGAATACATTGTTGCTGTAGATAAATACGGCAGCTTTGTAACAGCAGCTGATAAATGCAATGTTACGCAACCTACCTTAAGTATGCAAATCCAAAAGCTAGAAGATGAGTTTGGAGTGAAGCTTTTTGATAGAAATCATCATCCAGTAGTAACTACATTGGTTGGCAGTGAAATAATAGAGCAGGTTAGAAATGTATTGTTTGAGGTAAATAAGGTAAAAGAATTAATACAAACCAAAAATAATGGCATGAAAGGCAGATTGAATATTGCGATATTGCCAACTCTTGCACCATATATTTTACCCAAAATGCTCAATGAATTCATGGATAAATTTCCGGATGTGGAGCTTCAAATATTTGAATTGACGACAGAAAATATTGTTAAGTTATTAAAAGAGGAGAAATTAGATTTTGGCATTTTAGCTACTCCATTGCATGATAAAGATTTAAAAGAAACACCAATTTTTTACGAGCAATTTGTAGCTTATCTTGGCGAAAATCATCCATTATTAGCTAAGAAAAGTATTTTAGCTACAGATTTAAACATTAATGAATTGTGGACATTGAATGATGAGCATTGCATGCATTTTCAAGCAATTAATTTATGTGAAGGCAATGTAAGAAATCGTGATAATAAGCATTTGCAATATCAAACAGGTACTATTCAAAGCCTTGTAAAAATGGTGGAAAACAATGGTGGTTGTACTATTTTGCCAGAATTGTGTATCGAAGATTTTTACGAGCATCAGTTAGAAAATATACGCTACTTTGGTGCGCCAGAACCTGTTCGCGAAGTAAGTTTGGTGCATAGTAGATATTTTGTGAAAAATAAAATTGCAACTTCATTTATGCAATTGGTAAGCAAGTATATACCAGAAGCAATGTTGGCAAAAAACAAAGCAAGAAATATTTTAGAAATAAAGTAATTTTATTTTTTAGTGCCAATATATATATAATTATGTCCATGTGGTAATGTAATTACATCTGTAAACACATTTGCAAATACAGCATCGAAATTACTTTTTTCTTCAGCTATTTTAAAATGTGTATTCATAATTGCAATTCCATTTTCGGATAAGCAATCATGACATTGCTGGATAAATTGTGTTTGTAAACAAAACGCGGGCACTGCTAATTCAATAAATATATCTATGCCAATCATATCAAATTGTTGTTGGCAATTTTTAATAAAATTTTGTGCATTAGCATGATGGTATGTAATATTATCTGTAATTTTTGATGGTAAATAATCATTTACCAATTGCTGGTATTTGCCATCTAACTCTACCACTGTAGCGGATGGATGCATTTTGAACTTAGCATGCAATATTTGCAAAGCACTTAATAATGCACCACCTAACAAGAGTATGTTTTGAGGATGTAATTTTTTTCTTTTAATTAGTTCTGCGAATGCCAAATTGAAAGGTGCATATCTTGTCCCATAGCTATACATAGCTTGCGGGGTTGTTAGCATCAATTGATTGTGGAATAAAACTAATTCTACATCTGGGCTGTATTGGCTGTTTACTTTTTGTACCAATACTGGCATTATAAAGCTCCATGCCTTTTTGAAAAAAGATATTTTTTTAGGCATTAGGTATGGGATATTTATAGTTTTGTGGTACGTATAATTTAAGTGATTTTGGTAATAATTGGGTTAAGGGTGCAATGCCAATTTCATTGCTAGAATGTGTACCTGAAATTTTTAGAAGTGCTTGATCGACTTTTACACACTTACATTTCCAAACATTTATTGCTACTTTATAGTTGTATCCTGCAAGGCTTCTAAGCATCATTCTCATTTCATCAGCTTCACTTTCTTGTAGGTAGCTAATTGTTAATAAGCCCAATGTGCTACCAATTTTATAACTCTTCAATAAAATATTTTGC
>CAIXQW010000305.1 GCA_903921675.1 uncultured bacterium
CTCGCAAATTAAAATTTAAAACTTGCACTAAATACAAATACTCTAGGTGCTCTGAATTTGGTAAAGATTTTATCTTTTTCAGTTAATGTTCTGCTTTTATCAAAGTCAAGAAATGTAATTATATCTTGTGCTAATAAATCTTTAGCATTAAATTTTAACTCTAGTTTATCATTTAATAAATTTTTTGCTATTTGAAAATCAATTACGGTTCTTTCCTTGTCATAATATTCTGGCAATACATTACTGCCAGCTATAGCAAGCCGTTTGCCAATTCTATTTAATGATAGGGTAGCTGATAAGCCAGAGCTATCACCTACATAATTTAACCCAACATTTATAATGTATGGCGACTGACCTTGTAAAGAACGAGAGCTAATAGAATCTAATTTGTTGCCAACAGATACCGATGATCTTGTAATAGTACCATTCCCTGACAATGTAAAATTATTAAGCAATGATTTTTCATTTTTTCTATTAAAAAGTGTAGATAGAAGAACCCTTGCTTCAACTTCTGCCCCAGAAATGGATGCAGATTTGCTTTGCACATATTGTGCCTCACCTGGATAAAATGATGAAGTAGAAAACTCAATTGGATTTTTTATTGCTTTATGAAAAGCAGATACAGAAAGCAACTGTGCCCTTCCTGGGAAAATTTCATATCTAACATCGAAATTATTTAAACTTGCCCTTTTTAAAGTTGAATCACCATTTACAAAAAAGCCTGAAAGATAATCTGGGAAACCAAAATTTGCTAATTCTCTGAATTCTGGTCTATTTAAAGTTTTGCTATAGGATAAGCGAATATTTGTTTTTTCAGTTAATGAATAAACTAAATTAGCAGAAGGGCAATAATCTACCTTTGTGTAATTGATATTTATTGCACCTAACCCGCGTTGAGCAGCAACTAATTTTTGATTAAAACTTTCCATTCTAACACCATAAATAAATCTAAATTTTTTGTAACGCTGGTCATTCATTACGTATGCATGTAAAGTGGAAGAAGCTGCATCATAGGCAGAATTGGGAACTGTAGCATCATTAACTAATGTAGATGCCTTGCCATTAGAAAGCAAACCTATATTTTGCGTCAAAAAAATCTGATCATAAGGTAAATTTAGTAAGGAATAATCAACTTCATAAGGATTACCTGCTATAGCTTGTGCAAAGCCTAATACTCTATTTGTATAATTTCTTTCTCTTGATAGATATCCTAATCCCAACTTAAAAATATTTTGGCTGCTGCCTTTAAAAAGTTTAAAGGGTTGGGAGATGTCTAATTTTGCACTTCTAAGCATTTCTTTTGAATTAGCAGATACCATTGTGCCATTTCGACCCTGGCTTGCAACGTCAGAAATCATCTGAGCATTATTCGAAATTGCTTGAAATGGTGTACTTCTATCTACTTTACTGTAAGCAGCTACCCAATTTAATTTTGTTTTAAATTTGCCAATTTGATGATCGCCTAATAGCTGGCTATTAAAAATTTGATCTGAAACAAAATTTCGGAATATTTCTTTTAATACTACAGTTGTGTCAAAAGTATAATCAGCATAACCTCCTCGCTTTACTAATGTATTATCAGTATTTATACTCAAATTATTTTTCCAACTTATACTATTTTTATTGTCTATCTTTATACCAACATTGCCCAACGCAGACCAAATTATTTCTTCATTATACACCGAATCAGTATATTTTTTATCATGTATAGGAACATAATTTGGGTCGTAAATATTGCCAGAACCATTGTAGGCATTACGCTCTCCACTTAAAAATGAATTGCTTTTATTATAAGTAACGGAAAAGAGCGATGAGATAAATTCTTTTTCTTTTCTTTTTATGTTAATGCTTTTTACTGCTTGCAAACTAAGGTTAGGTTTAGTGTCAACTTCTTTTACTCCCCACTTGTACTTGCCAAATAATTTAGCATATCCAAGTTTATCTGCTGTTGATGCATCGATAAAACCTTGTTTGTCAGCTGGAATGCCGCTTGGTACCGCCCTTATACCATCATCTAGGCCTAACCAATCTGTGCGACCTTTCATTTCAGAAATAAAGCGATTTTTACCTGTTATTAATGTATTATAACCTTGGCTGATAGAAATAATAGTGATTGGTTTAGAAGTTGTAGATTTTGTAGAAATTTCAATAATTCCTCCTCCAAACTCTGCTGTTTTATCTGGAGTCGCAGTTTTATAAATAATTAAATTATCAATAATGCCAGATGGAAAAATATCGTATGCAAATGCTTTCCTATCACTTTCTGTGCTTGGTAGCGGAGCACCATTTATAAATGATGCGTTGTATCTATCATTTAAACCACGAATTACCGCAAATTTATCATTTTGAATACTTGCTCCAGTAACACGCTTTATTACATCACTACTGCTTCTATCAGGTGTTTTTTTAATCGTTTCTGCTGAAACACCGTCGCTAACACTTGCACTATTTTTTTGAGCTACTAATAAAGTTGCCACTGTCTCTCCTGCTGCTTTCACTCTTGTAGTAGATACCCCAACACCTAACAATTTTTTTGATTCCATATTTAATGAAATATTAATTTCTTTATTTTCATTTTCTGCTACAATAATATCTGTAACAATTTTTTCGGAATATCCTTTATGTCTACATTTTAACGAATAGTTTCCTGCTTGAAGTTTATTGAAAATAAAAATACCATTTTGATCGGAAACTGTAGAAATAGACTTTTCAATTAAAACAATTGAATCTCCACCTAACGGTAGTCCAGTCTTTCCATCTATTACTTTTCCTGTAATAATAGCTGTTTGGGCAAATGTGGTACTTCCAACTAATAAGCAAATAATAATAAAATATTTTGA
>CAIXQW010000306.1 GCA_903921675.1 uncultured bacterium
AAAGTCTCTAAAAGCGAGGACAAAAAATTAGTACAATATTACTTGCAACAATTTGAGTTAGCTGGCGCCAACCTTACTGATGCGAATAAAGAAAAAATGAAAGCCATCAATAGCGAGTTGGCAAGCCTTAGTACTACATTTGGCAATAAACTTTTAACTGCCAGAAAAAATGGTGCAGTATTATTTACAGATGCAAAAGAATTAGATGGTTTAAGCGAAGCAGAATTATCTGCTGCTAAAGACAGAGCAAAAGAAGCTGGCAAAGAAGGTTATTTAATTGGTCTTTTAAACACTACACAACAACCATTATTACCTAGCTTAAAAAATAGAGCAACTCGCGAAAAATTATTTAAGGCTGGCTGGATGCGTGCCGAGAAAAATGATGATGGAGATACAAGAGCTACATTAGAAAAAATGGCAAGATTGCGTTTGCAAAAAGCACAACTAATGGGTAAAAATAGTTTTGCAGAATGGCGATTGCAAGATCAAATGGCTAAAACTCCTGCTAAAGCAATGAACTTATTAGCAAAGCTTGCAGCACCTGCAGTGGCTAAAGCAAAAGTAGAAGCAAAAGATATTCAAGCTTTGATAGATGCGCAAAACGGTGGTTTTAAATTAGAACCATGGGATTGGAATTACTACAGCGAGCAAGTGCGCAAAGCAAAATACGATTTAGACGAAAGCCAAATAAAACCATATTTTGAAGTAACCACTGTGTTGGAAAAAGGTGTGTTTTTTGCTGCACAACAAATGTATGGCATTACTTTTAAAGTGCGTACCGATTTGCCAGTGTACCATTCAGATGTGGTAGCTTATGAAGTATTTGACAAAGATAGTAAAAGCCTTGCTATTTATTATTTAGATTTTTATACCCGCGATAATAAAAGTGGCGGTGCTTGGATGAATAATTTTGTAAATCAATCGCATTATCTAAAACAAAAACCTGTAATTATAAATGTATTTAATTTTGTAAAACCATCTAACGGTAATCCATCTTTGATTAGCTTTGATGATGTAACAACAATGTTTCATGAGTTTGGGCATACATTACACGGTTTATTTGCCAATCAAAATTACACAAGCTTATCTGGCACTGCCGTACCTCGCGACTATGTTGAGTTTCCATCACAAATTAATGAGCATGCAGCTTTAGACCCAGTTATCTTAAAAAATTATGCTATTCATTATCAAACCAAGCAACCAATACCACAAGCATTATTAGATAAAATTAGGAAGGCAGAAACTTTTAATAAAGGATATGATGTAACAGAATTATTAGCAGCAGCTACCCTAGATATGGCTTGGCATTCTGTGCAAAACGAAAAAGATTTTAAACCTACTTTAGAATTTGAAAAAGACGCATTGAAAAAATATGGTTTGCTTGTAAACGAAGTGCCTACTCGCTACCATACACCTTACTTCGCGCATATTTGGAGCGGTGGTTACTCTGCTGGCTACTTTGCATATACTTGGAGCAAAACATTAGACTATAACGCATTTGATTGGATTCAAGCGCATGGCGGCATGACCAGAGAAAATGGAGAACGCTTTAGAAAATATATTTTATCTGTTGGGAATAGTGTAGATTTAAACAAAGCTTTTAAAGATTTTGTTGGGCACGATATGCAAATAGCACCATATATCAAAAACGCAGGTTTGTGATATTAAAAAATATATAACATTAGCATAATAGTAAAACAAACAAAGGTCGAAAAAGTTACAGTATCTATGTAGCAATTAAATTATCAAATAAAGGATCTAAAAGTAGAATAAAGAAGGATAACTAATGTATCTCAACAGTTGTAGGAGTATATAATGCTTAGAATGCAAAATTTTAGACCAAAAAAAATTAAAAACTATAACGTTGGTTTTGTAATAAATAAGAGAAATATTGTAGGTACTTAGTATTTTTGCTTAGCAAAAAGATTGGATAATTTAGAAGTACTATAAAAAGGTACTTCTAGAGACGAATAGAAGCTAGCTATTTTTTATTATAAAATATCTAAAAAATATAAACAAGGCCTTACAAGCAGCAATATGCAATTAGATGGAGACAGTAATATAGAATTATAACATAGAATGATTACAGAACAAGAATTTCATGCAATGGCAATGGGGTTTCAACTGACTAGTTTTGAAACCAAAGGAGAAGTAACGCGTTATATGGTTTGTAAAAAGAAATTTGCATCTATCCGCTATTGCAAAGGCAGAGCATCTGTAAAGCTGTCTATCCTGGACCAAGATGTGTTTTGCAGCTTTGACACCAAGGTGATGTATCCAATACCCAACAGAGCAGGCAAAAATGGTTGGACACATATCAATGTAAATAATATCAAAAAAGACATGTGCCTAGATGCAATTACTATGGCTTATTGTGAGGTAGCACCAAAAGATTTAGCTGCTCAATATGCTTATGATGATAATTTATAGGTGCATAAAATACAGCAATTACTTTCCTTTTTATAATTAATAAAAAA